>QIMC01000119.1 GCA_003232185.1 Flammeovirgaceae bacterium
AACGATGCGGTGTGTATTTTCATAGATCCCGAGGCATTTAATCAACCGGTAAATAAAAGTCGTGAGTACTTGAAGAAAGCCATACAGAAAGGAGAAAAACATGTTTCAGAATTCCGTATTCCTGATGCGCTTTCAGGTGAAACTGAAGGTCTAACGCCGGTCATTTTGGAAAAAGGAGAAAAACTTTTTGTGGCAAGGCCTGATTTTCAGCCCTGTGACCACTGTTGGAGTAACCTGCATGCTGACAATAAGCAATGGGCAGTGGTAAATGAAAACTCCGCAGTTCCTTTGAATTTAGTAGTGGCCAAACCACCGGTCCCAGAACCATACACGGGAGAGCTGATTCCACCGGCCGGTAGTGCTGATTCGACTACTGACTGGTTTCTAAGAGGTGCCTCATTACTCAGAACACCCATAAAACAGGGTCATATTAATGGATAATTTTAATAAAGAAAAATGAAGCGAACGCTGATATACTCGGCCGTGGTGGCCGCTCTGGGAGGATTGTTGTTTGGATTTGATACCGCGGTCATTTCCGGTACTACTGACTGGCTGCAACGTGCATTTGATCTGTCATCGGCCCAATTGGGTTTTACCGTGGCCAGCGCGCTAATCGGAACCATCGTAGGGGCACTATTCATCGGTAAACCGGCGGATAAATACGGACGTCGATCGGTACTGTTCGTATTAGCACTGTTGTATTTTGTATCGGCACTGGGCTCTGCATTGGCCTGGGACTGGTACAGCTTTCTTTTCTTTCGATTCATTGGAGGACTAGGGGTGGGTGGTGCTTCCGTGGTGGCTCCTATGTACATTGCTGAACTTTCTCCGGCTCAATATAGGGGCCGGCTGGTTGCGGTGGCACAACTTAATATAGTCTTAGGAATGTTGATCGCTTTCTTGTCCAACTACCTGATCGCGGGATGGGATCTCGGATCAGTGGAATGGAGGTGGATGTTTGGTGTGGAAACCGTTCCTGCGGTTTTGTTTTTTGTATTCCTGTTCACCACTACTTTAAGCCCTCGGTGGTTGATGGCGCAAGGAAGGGAATCGGAGGCCCGGGAGGTGCTGGAGAAATGCGGTACCGATTCAGGTGATGTCAATCTGGAGGTTACTGCCATAAAGAACTCGCTGGATCTGGAACACCATTCAATAAAAGAACCATTCTTCACTAAAAAATACAGTGTACCCATTAGTCTTGCGGTGATGCTGGCACTGTTCAATCAATTTTCCGGAATTAATGCGGTCTTGTTCTACGCTCCCCACATCTTCAAAATGGCGGGATTTGAGAAAAGTTCTGCACTTTTGAACTCCATGGGAGTTGGCGGGGTATTGTTTGTTTTCACCATTGCCGCTATGGCCCTGATTGATAAGGTGGGACGGAAAAAACTGATGGTGGTGGGTTCAATTGGATATATTGTTAGCCTGGCAGCCATTGCATGGGCCTTTTTTAAGTTTGGGACTGAATTTACCGACACCGGCAGCCAGGTGGTATTGTATAGTGTATTCCTATTTATAGCGGCCCACGCCTTCGGCCAGGGATCGGTTATTTGGGTTTATCTAAGCGAAATATTTCCCAACCGGGTGCGGGCAAGGGGACAAGCGTTGGGATCCGCTACTCATTGGATAGCGGCAGCAGCCATTTCATGGACATTTCCTTTGGTGGCGGAATATTCCGGGGGCTGGACCTTTGCCTTTTATGCAGTATGCATGGTAGGCCAACTGGTCTGGGTGTGGACCACCATGATCGAAACCAAAGGAGTTTCGTTGGAAGAAATACAAAATAAACTAGGTATAGAATAAATTTTACCTATTTAATGATTGCCACAGATTAAATTGATATATGGTTAAAGTTTTATTTGTGTGCTTGGGTAATATTTGTCGATCTCCTGTAGCCGAAGCGATTTTCAACAAAAAGATAAAAGATGCTGGGTTAGAAGATCGATTTGCTGCCGATTCGGCAGGAACTTCGGCGTATCATTTGGGAAACCCACCTGATCAAAGATCAGTAAGCAATGCACTAGTAAATGGAGTTAGCGTCGATCATAAATCCCGGCAATTTACCGGTGATGATTTTTCTGAATTCGATTATATTTTGGCTATGGACAAGGACAACCTCCTGCATATTGAGTCTATGGCCAAACAACTTGGATTAATCCATCAAGGTATATTTTTGTTTTGCTCCTTTCAGCCACACAGTGAGGGTCAGGAAGTTCCAGACCCATATTACGGGGGTAAGCATGAATTTCAAAAGGTATTTGATGTTCTGGATGATTGCAATCAAAGGTTTATAAAATATTTGGCGGAGACACACCAGGTCTAATGAGATGCACATCGACCACTTGACCAAAATATTACGGCAATCGCTTGGCAATTCCACAACAATATCTTCCTGGAATATGGTAGGAGGAGGCTGTATCAATCAGTGTTACCAACTGATTACGAAAAGCCAGGTGTATTTTGTGAAGTGCAACAAGCACCGATACCTGGACATGTTTGAAAAAGAGCACCAAGGCTTAGTTGCCCTGTCCAATAAATGTAATCTGCTGGTACCCAATCCGGTGGATAGCGGGATAGTGGAAGATTACAGCTATTTGGTTATGAACTTTATTGATTCTTCAACCCCAAGTACTTGCTATTGGGAGGATCTGGGAGAAGGTTTGGCTGGTTTACATGGTCATACAAAAGAACAGTTTGGCTGGCAGGCAGATAATTATATAGGGCGACTACCACAATCAAATATATGGCACCAGACTTGGACTGACTTTTTTATTCAACAGCGTTTGCAGCCACAAATTCGAATGGCAACCGATACCGGCGTTCTGCCCTCGGAAGTCAAGGCCGACCTGGAGAAATTGTGTAGTGAAATGGACCAGCTCATTGATCATGAACCGCCAGCGTTGCTCCACGGGGATTTGTGGAGTGGGAATATAATGACAGGACCATTGGGAGAGCCTTGTTTGATGGATCCAGCTGTATATTACGGACACCGGGAAATCGAATTAGCCTTCACCAAGCTGTTTGGCGGATTCAATATCAAATTCTATGAGGCTTACAACCACTGTTATCCTTTGGCAGCAGGGTATTTACAGCGTTTCGATATATACAACATCTACCCTTTACTGGTCCATTTGAACCTATTTGGTGGCGGTTACCTGGCTGAAATCAAGCAAACACTAAGTGCCTATAGGTAATTTTAAATACCCTGACAAAGGAGCAAACTAAGGTGATGGTTTTCTAATCAGGTAGCAACCAGCATTTGATAATTTTTCCTGGTTCTTTGTTCAAGTAGTATGTTTTTACCCTTTTTGATGGTGGAAACCAATTGGTGATTGCAATTTTTTACGGTGACTAGTTCCAGGTGATCATTATAAAATATATCGAACTCGGCACTGAGACTGTTAATCAAAGATTTCATTTTAATATCAGGGCTATCAACACAAACAGAAAAAGAGATAGCTGAGCTTTGCATCATGTTTACCTGTATATTGAATTCCTCGAAAAGGTGAAAAATGATGCTGAGTTTACTTTCATTGATAAAGCTATAATCCCGAACTTGAAAAGAGATCAAACATTGATTTTTTTTAAAAATTATCGCAGGAGGGAGCATGTCATGTTTGCAATCACTTATCAAGGTACCTTTAGCAGATGGGTTTTTAAACGATTTAACCAATAGCGGTATCTTTTTCACGGCCAATGGACGAATGGTTTTTGGATGAATCACCGTGGCCCCATAGTAGGTCATTTCTGATGCTTCCCCATATGAGATGTTATCGTATTTTTTGGTCTGTTCCCACCGTTCTGGATCTGCATTAAGGATTCCTGAAACATCTTTCCAAATAGTAACCAGCTTAGCATCCAGACAGGAGGCAAATATAGCAGCTGAGAAATCTGATCCCTCTCTTCCAAGAGTCAAGGTGTTTCCATACTGATCAGATCCAATAAACCCCTGAGTGAGGTAATAACCTGACTTCAATTTATCAATCCGCTTATTTATGGTCTTTTTAGTGACATCCCAACGAACTTTACCTTCTTTGTAGGTACTATCTGTAATAATAAGTGCTCTGGCGTCAAGATATTCACAAACCAATCCGGAATGGTTCAAAAAGGAATGCACTATGGTGGTGGAATACAACTCACCAAAAGGAACAACCTGGTCATACATTTTGTCCTGATTGACATATTCTCTATTTAGGTTTTGGAGGAGGTCCTGTAACAGCTGATCAAGATCCTGGAAAATTTGGTGGTCGTCGGAATCAAAAAGCTCCTTGCAGATATTCCAATGATACTTCTGAAACCTATCTATTGACGGTGCATATTTTTGGTTAGAATTTTTCAAGGTCAATATATGCTCCAGGGCATTGGTGCATTTGCCCATCGCCGATATCACGGTTAGAAGTGCTGAATTTTCTTTATTTTGCAAAATACTTAGCAAATTACGGACGGCTTGGGCGTCGCAAATACTGGCTCCACCGAATTTAAATATTTTCACTTTTCCACAAGCAATTTATATGCTATTTTTAGAAGGTCTTTGGTAAGTAAAACCAAATCAATGAAATAAGCAACTCAAGATATAATATTATGGAAGACTCCAGAATAGGCTTGCCTATTGGCGTTACACTGGACCGGTTCATTAAACGGTTTCAAGATGATTTCCCTTATGCGACAGGCGAACTTTCTCAGCTATTGCGGGACATAGCATTAGCGGGCAAGGTGGTGAACCGGGAAGTAAATAAAGCAGGATTGATTAATCTATCAGGAAGCATTGGCAGCGACAATATACAGGGTGAAGATCAACAAAAACTGGATGTGTTGGCAAACATCCGTTTTATACGAGCATTTACCAAAGGGGGAGAAGCAGGGGCGATAATTTCGGAGGAGGACGAAAAAGTAATCGACCTTCACAATCGGGGAAAATACATTATAGCAATTGACCCCTTGGATGGTTCTTCCAATATAGATGTTAACGTTTCAATTGGCACCATATTTTCAATATATAGACGATTATCACCAGTAGGAACTCCAGTAACCAAGGAGGATGTATTACAGCCTGGCACCAACCAAGTGGCAGCGGGATATTTGCTATATGGTTCAAGCACAATGTTGGTATACACTACAGGCAAGGGAGTGAATGGCTTCACTTACGACCCAACATTGGGTGAGTATTTTCTTAGTCATCAGGATATGAGGATTCCGGATGACGGAAAAATTTATTCAATAAATGAAGCTAGTTGTTTGGGTTTCCCGGATCCCGTAAACGAGTATTTAACCTATTGCCATGAACATGCACACAATTCCAGATATATTGGTTCTTTAGTGGCAGACTTTCATCGCAATTTATTGAAGGGTGGTATCTATATGTACCCGACCACTGCAACTTATACTACTGGCAAACTGCGGTTAATGTATGAATGCAATGCTTTGGCATTCGTAGTTGAGCAGGCAGGAGGTATGGCCAGCACCGGAAATTCAAGAATTTTGGAAATTGTCCCAAACAATGTTCATCAACGCTGCCCTATTTTTATTGGTTCAAAAGTAATGGTGGAAAGGCTTGAAAGCTATTTTATGTAATTTCTGGTGGTTCTTCTTCCTCCTCCTCCTCCTCAGTTCCTGGGCGAACTAAATGTGGAGCCTCTATCAATAAAATGTCGAACCAACGGAGGATCTTCTTTATATCAGAAGCATAAACTTGATCTTCATCGTATTCGGGAAGGATGGTTTTAAAGAAAGATAAATATTCGGCATTGCTAGCATCCTTGTCAAGGACCGACTCCTCACCGAATTCATGGTAAATGGAATGAAATACCTTGGCTAGGGGAGTAGACCCTTCGGAGGTATTGGTATATACCGAAATCTCTTCTAAAATCGAAATACGCTGGCTACCGGAAATTACTAGTTTTTTCTTTTGATGGTCCAGGGTTTCCACAATTACACTGGACCTGGCAGCGTTAATTATTTTGAAAAGTCCGGATTTTCCGGATATTGATACCAAATCCTTTAGTTCCATAAAGGTGTGTTGTTATTGTTTGGAAGTGTTGCGAATATAATCTGAAATCTCAAGTTTTCCAGTTTTAATTGTAGCCGATGAGGTAAATATCTTAGGGAGCTCCCCCCAATCCTGTTTAAGTCTTGTTTCAAGGGCTGCTTTGTTTGCAAATGTTTTGTTTTTGGAGTTCTTATCCGATTTGGTCAGGATAATAGCCAATGGAATTTCATTTTCACCTGCCCATTTAATAAAATCCATATCTACCGGTTGCGGCGTGTGCCTGGAGTCTAGTAGTATAAATAACAGATACAGATTTTCTCTATTCAGTAAGTAATCTGCTATCATCTTTTTCCACTGTCTTTTTTTTGCTTTACTTACCTGAGCCCACCCGTAACCAGGTAAATCCACTAAGTACCAACGATCGTCCACTAAGAAATGATTAATGAGTTGTGTCTTGCCAGGTTTTGATGACGTTTTTGCCAAATTTTTATGATTGGTCAACATATTTATCAATGAAGATTTCCCTACATTTGACCTGCCGATAAAAGCATACTCCGGCTTGTCTCCTGGTGGGCATTTTTTATAGTCGGTATTGCTAATAATAAATTGAGCAGTATTAAAGGTCATTGATAAAATAGATTTCAACTATGCCAAATGAACCAAAAATAGTTGGTATTTAAAAGTAAGCTTCTGGTTAAAATCCAATTTGAAATTTCAGGAAAGGTGCTTAGTGTTACCCTGTGTTAAATATAATCTTGTTTTGAAATGTTTAAAAACTAGTTTATATTGCCACATTTGGCTAATATTAGACTGCCTGACTCAATTGAATCACAGCATGTTAAACAGGTTTCGTTTTTTATCTTTTTGTGCAATTTGTCTAATTGTCTCACCGACTTATATTTACGGTCAGGATGGAGCGCAGACTGCTGCTGATTATCTTGAAATCGGGGATGAGATTTACTTTAACCAGAGAGCATTCGAGGAGGCCAAGAATTACTATGTGCAAGCAGTGCAGTTAGATCCCTCAAATGTTAAAGCCAACTATATGGCCGGTAAAGTGCACCTGGAAACTACCAATAAAGACCGTGCCACCGGGTATTTCCTAAAAGTATACGAGTTGGACCCTGACTATCGATTTGATATCCTTTATCTAATCGGTCAGGGTTATCAACTGGGAATGAATTTTGAGGAAGCAAGTGAGTACTACCAGCTCTATCGCCATAAATATCTAAAGGATTCCGAATACGTAGGTGCCGATCGTATACCGGTTACCATGGTAGATAGAAGAATATATGAGTGTGAGAATGGCGTTAAATTCAAAACTTATCCAGAAGGGTACTCAATTGTGAATGTAGGAAACAGGGTCAATTCAGAGTGGCATGATTTTGCCCCTGTGGTCAATGAAAATGAAACCATGCTTATCTTTACCACTCGAAGAAAAAATGGAAACCTTAACCAAGATGTTCACACCGATAATTTTCCATTTGAAGATATTTTTATGGCCACCAGGCAGGATTCAACTTGGGCCGAAGCAAGTAATATAGGTGATGTTATTAATACATTATTTCACGATAGTAATATTGCATTATCCGCTGACGGAAAAGAGTTGTATTTGTATAAAGATATAGAAGATGGAACCAGTGATATTTACCTTTCAGAACTAAAGTCCGACAGTGTATGGTCGACTCCCAAATCCGTTGGAGATAATATTAACTCTGAATTTAGTGAAAAATCATTGTCTATTTCCAACAACGGTGAGGTAGTTTTCTTCTCTAGTGACCGACCGGGGGGTGAAGGTGACTTGGATCTGTATTACAGTTTAAAAAATGATCAAGATGAATGGGGCCCTGCAATAAACTTAGGCAAGGAAATTAATACCGAGTATGATGAAGACAGCCCCTTCATAGACTATGATGGAAAAACACTCTATTTCAGTAGTCGTGGTGGAATGGGAATGGGAGGATACGATATATTCAAAGCAGAGTATGACAGCACCAATGGGAATTGGACAAACATAGTCAACCTCGGATACCCAATTAATACCCCTGATGATGACATATATTTCGTGGGTACAAAAGGAGGTAAGCGGGGTTATTTCGCATCTGTGAGGGAAAATGGAATGGGGTATACGGATATTTATATGGTTTCTGTGCCATATGTTGATATTGATTCCCAGGAGCGCCTGGGACCAAAAAACTATCTAGGTTTAAATCAGGATGAATCTGGACAGAAGGCGGTTGATTTGACCATAAATGTCAACGACTATGATGACGATACTCCGCTTGATGCCACCCTTCAATTACGCAGAATCAGCGATAACGTGGTATTTAATGTCGCCAAATTGGCTTCTGGAAAATACCATGTCAAGGTAACACATTCTGAGGATGCCGTGTATTTGTTAACCATTGAAAAAGAAGGTTATTTGTTTAAGAATATTACAATCGATCTTCCGGGTGCCACTGGTGAACCACAATTAATGACCCGGACTTTTGAACTGAACAAGTTGAGGGTAGGGCTGTCATCCATATTAAGAAATATATATTTTGATTTCGACAGATTTACCCTTAAACAGGAATCTTACACTGAGTTAAATAAACTTGAGCGATTGTTACTTAACAATCCTGGCATGAGGGTAGAGATCTCCGGCCATACGGATTTCGTTGGGTCTGACCAGTACAATATCGAACTTTCAGTAAAACGAGCGGGCTCTGTAGTGAATTTTTTGATTAATAAGGGAATGTCCCCCACCAGGTTAGAAACAAAAGGATATGGTAAGTCCAGACCGATTGCCAGCAATGACGATGAACAGGACGGTCGGGAGCTTAACCGAAGAGTAGAATTCAAAATATTACAACAATAAAAGGGCTAAACGGCACTTCTTTCGTCAAATTGGCCTGAATTTTTTTTAAACCGTGTAGCTTTACTGTGAATGACGGTAGTTCCCTACAAACAGCAAGTGGGTAGTAAAAAAGAACAAGTAGCGCAAATGTTCAACAAGATCAGCAGCCGCTACGATTTTTTAAACCATTTCCTCAGCCTTGGAATTGATATATACTGGAGAAAGAAAGCAATTAGGTTGCTTGAATTACATTCCCCTAAACACATTCTGGACATTGCAACTGGGACCGGTGATTTTGCGATACAGGCATTGAGTCTGAATCCAGATAAAATTACAGGCATTGATATTTCTGAGGGAATGCTAGCGGTTGGGCGCCAAAAAGTAATTGACAAAGGCCTGCAAGACCGGATCGATTTACAACTTGGAGATTCTGAAAATTTAGAATTTGAGGATAATAAATTTGATGCAGTGATCGTTTCATTTGGAGTACGCAACTTTGAAAATTTGAATGGTGGTTTGAAAGAGATGTACAGGGTAATGAAACCGCATGGGACTACGGTTATTCTGGAATTCTCTAAGCCACAGAAATTTCCATTCAAACAAATTTATGGGTGGTATTTCAAAAATGTGCTGCCAAGAATCGGTAGGATGCTTTCAAAAGACAAGGCGGCGTATGAATATCTGCCAGAATCTGTGGCGCATTTTCCCAGTGGTCAAGATTTTATCGATGAGTTGAAAGCGGTTGGTTTTAAAAATTGTATATGCAAGACAGTCACATTTGGAGTAAGCTCCATATATATGGCAAGAAAGTAGTCTTAGTATTGGTATTATCAGTGCTAAGTTTTCAAGCTTTTAGCCAAAGGGATCGAAGTATAAACCTGCCTGACTACGACAACCGATGGCTTCATTATGGGTTTTATCTTGGAATTGAGGCGTTTCAATATCGATTGAAGTATTCGGACTTGTTTATAATGCCAGAAATGGATTCTATAATCTCAATAAATCCAGCCGTCACCTACGGTCCGGTGAATATTGGGTTTGTAATCAACCTAAGGCTTGCTGAGTTTTTGAATCTTCGACTGCTTCCTAAGTTCGGGATAAACGAGCGAAAAATTGTATATACCTTCAATGGTAACACAGAAACACAGATTATAGAAGCTGTAACTATGGACTTCCCAGTGTTATTGAAATACAAATCAGTGCGGCGGGGAAATTACCGGATGTATTTAATTGGTGGGATCAATCCTTCGGTGCGGGTTGGCGGGCAAAAAAATGCTGGCAAAGAAGATGAACGTTTATCGATTCAAGATTCTGACCTCTCAATTGAATTTGGGTTCGGTTTGGACATTTACTATCCATATTTCAAATTCTCTCCTGAAATACGTTTCTCCCGAGGTATTCTAAACAATCTTTCTTCTGAAAAGAACCTTTATAATAAAGGCATCGAGCGTTTGACAACGAACTCAATTTCCTTATTTCTATATTTTGAAGGGGGTAGATAATCTTTTGCATCGCCCAAAAGAAACGAACCAAAGAAAATGCTAGGGCTGTTGATAAATTTTGCTAAATACCTCCGCTCCAAGCTAATCCCGGCGATGGCCGGGGAAGTTTACTCATAACATAGATTGTCTCCTGACGCTCTCCGCTGGGGTTTTCTTAACGCAATTTCTCAAAGGCCCGATTTCAATGATTGAAAGGTAGAATGACTGAGTGGTACTCAACAGAGCATACTACATCACAAACCACTGGTCGTAGCATGCTGCTATGACCGATTACTTACAGCACCATCACCTGCCCCTTGATCCCCTTCACAAAACTGTACTCCTTCCCGATGCCCACCAGCGCTCTGGACTTCCAGTGACGGTAAATCTCATCAGTAGCACTACCCGTTTCTACCGCGGTATTCATTCTTTCATATTCCCCATGCAAGAAAAAACCTGCGGTGGACATATCCTTAGTGGATTGAATTGACTCATTGATCCCATTGAGTTTGGCAGTGTATTGCTCCGGGGTTAGCTTATCGAGGTTGCCATTCACCAACTCACCAACTCGGCTATTGGATAATGAGTCCAGATCTTTAGATATCCCAGAGGTCTGAGATCTTAGACCAGAGATCTTAGATTCCAAAAGTTGGGCCTTGGCCTGTAGCAGGCTGTCGATTTTGGCTTGATAGTGGTCAGGTAATCTGCTGATGCTATCCACCCTTTGTTGGATCCTGCTTCGATGTAAAAATCGATCTGATACTGGCAGAGAGCCTTGGATCAACTGGTGGTTTTGCGCCTGTAGCCATAGGCTGGGCAAGAGTAAAAATATGATAGTTATGTGCCTGATAATATGATGGGTTTGTAAGTTGAACTAAAACTATTTTCTGTACTTTCCTCACCTGTAACCTTCACCGTAGAGTTATTCAGTAAACCAAAAATTCCTATTTCAATGAAGCTCCCTTCTTGAAGATTAGCATTTTTAAGTTTATTGCCATTGCCATCAACCGGTTGAAATTCAGCTTTTGAGTTTGAAAGAACGTCTTGTGGTTTTTCTCTGAAAGTAGAACGTAAATCACTCAAGGCTTTTTTAGGATTTGCAACTACAACGTTATAACTCTGATGCTGTACTCCTTTACCGGATGGAACAGGCTTTAATGTAAGGTTCTTGGGTTTTTCAAACCCACTCATAAAGTTTTCCCATTCCAGCCCCTCCAGCTCAACTCCGTTTATTACCCGATTCTCTGCAAAGGCATAAGGACTGTTATAAACAAATTCTGATGCCAGTGGATCCACATTAAAGAACCTCCCAATCGCCGGATCATAGTTCCTCCATTTAAACTGTATCCAACCTAGATCCAGCTCGTCCTGTTTTTCCTGCCCCTGAAAGGTCCAAGGGTTACTGCCCTGCTTTCCTACCCCCTTCATAGTAAGCCCAAATGGATAATAATGATCCTCCTGCACAATAGATGATTCAGTGTGCGTTATGGTCAGCTCATCAAAGAACACATCCTGCAGTATTGGGCCACTTTCGCACTCACCCTTTCCCCTGCCAGCACATCATATATGCCGAAGGCATGCCTATGGCAAAGAACGTTTGGCCTTTGATCAGGCCACTCGATAAGATAACCATTTTTCTTTCAGTTGAACCTTTTCAATTGAAAGAAAAGAAGTGGATTGAGCTATTACCAAGCTTGCAAAATGTTCTTTAGGAGCGCTGGAATCAAGGCCGGATCCAACTTCTTAAAAGCCAGGATAATGGCAACAGCTATTAATAAGAACTGCTTGATTACGACTTTTTTGTTATGTATTTTTGTCTATTAGTTTATTTAGATGTTGTTTTTAGTACATATATAAAATCTACAACCTTTGGTAAACGCCTCTTAGAGACAGACCCGTAAGGAGAAGAAGCTTTCTCAGGACGAGCTGGCTAAAAAGGCCTTTGCCTGATAAAATCAATTGTGATGAAAATATTACTGGACATAAAAGACGACAAGGCAGCATTCATCTTAGAATTACTGAACAACTTTAAGTTTGTAAAAGCTAAGCCCCTAACCCCTCACAAAGCTGAAGTGCTGGAAGGACTGAAAGAGGCCGTGGAACAAGTGAACATGGCCAAGGCAGGAAAGATAAAGCTTAAATCCGCCCGCCAGCTGCTCGATGAACTATGAAATCGTCTATACCGAGAACTTTGAGCGGGAGCTCAAACGATTGGCTAAAAAATACCGCTCCCTCAAAAACGACCTGGAGGGACTAATCTCTACACTGGAAGAAAACCCGGCCCAGGGTGCCCCCGTTAGGAAAAATTGCTATAAAATTCGCCTGGCCATTACATCCAAAGGAAAGGGTAAGTCCGGTGGGGCAAGAATCTTAACGCACATTCACGTGGCCGGAAACCAGGTATATCTGCTTTCTATCTACGACAAATCCGATCAGGAAAACATCTCTAATAAAGAGCTTGACACCCTGCTTAAACTTATCCATTGAAGGCGTATTATGACCCTCGTAATTACAGCACAAAACCTCTCCTTCGCCCTTAGGTTTCGGTGGACAGGCAAACCTTATAGTACACTTACACTGGTCGTAGCATGCTGCTACGACCGATTACTACATCACGAATCCAATCCTAATAACTATAGGCCTTTTATAAGGTGATACACCGCTTTCATATAACAGGTTGTACAGCACCATTGCCTGCCCTTTGATCCCCTTCACAAAACTGTACTCCTTCCCGATGCCCACCAGTGCTCCGGACTTCCAGTGACGGTAAATCTCATCAGTAGCACTACCCGTTTCTACCGCGGTATTCATTCTTTCATATTCCCCATGCAAGAAAAAACCTACAGCATCTGCCTGGAAAAACCCGCGGTGGACATATCCTTAGTGGATTGAATGGAGGAGTACTTCTTTTTAAAAGTGACTAGTTTTTGATGGGCTGCTTGCAATTTGTCCTGGTGCTGCGAAAAATGTTTGGTAACCAATTCCTTGGCCTGACTCTTGAGTTTGTCTTTGTCTTGAAAGACCTCGAGCTTATCCTGGTAGTCCTCAGGCATGCTCCTTACTTGCTCCAGTTCAGCAGTTTATCCTGGTACTGTTTGACCACTGTTTCCATTTGATCTAACTGACCGCTGTAATGCTCTACCCAGGCCAGTTCCTTGGAGTCGGTAATCTTGGACTTATAAGTCTCAAGGGACTTGTTGATTTCATTGAGTTTATCGGTGTATTCCTCTGGATTTAGGTCTTCCAGTTTTTTATCCAGGAAGTTAACAGCCTGGGTATTTGATAGGGAGTCCAGCCCTTTGGTTATACCAGAGGTCTGAGATCTTAGACCAGAGATCTTAGATTCCAGCAGTTGGGCCTTGGCTTGAAGCAGGCTGTCGATTTGGGTAAGGTAATGGGACGGTAAGTGAGTGATGTTGTCCAGCTTCTGCCGCTCATTTTGGGCCAACTGGTGGTCTTGCCCTTGTAGCCATAGGCTGGAGGAGAAGAATAAAAGCATGATAGTTATGTACTTGATAGTGTGATGGTTTGGTTAACTAAACATCTGGGAATGGATTAATTCTTTCCTATTCTCATTTTATTAGTTTGTTAATAATAAAACCAGCTAGCAGACTGAAAAGTATAATTATTCCAAATCCAATTACGGCTGAAAGAAAACTGTACTCATAAGAAGCAAGTGTTATTCCTAATATAAAAAGTATCACATATGGAAGATTACTTTTGTTTTTTATCCATTCAACTATTTTATTCTTCATCTTCTAAAATTTTTCTTGTTTCACTAACCGCTGTGGAAGTACCTCCGGATGCAGCCGTGGAAGCCCCGATTGCCCTTGCAGCAGCCTCTCTTGTTAATTTGTTTTTTGCACCTTCTACGTCAGCTTGGGGTTTTGATATTTTATTAGATTTTCCTAATGAAGCATTCTTTTGCTCATTAACTTGTTCCAGAAGTCGCTTTCCTTTTCCTGATTTTAAGAATTTGCTATTTGCAGCATCTCCTGCAACCTTTCCAACAGTCTGACCTCCAATTACATCAATTGCTACATCCTTTACATTAATTTCCCCGTCTTTGGCCAATTGTGTTCCTGCACTAGCTGCAGCATCAGAAGTTGCCTCGATAGCGATCTTAGCTAAAGTACTTGCTTTTTTTAGTTTTGCAGCTAATCCTACACCAACGACTCCTGCCGCAGCAGATATAACAACAGAGGTAAAACTAAAGTCTTTTGCCGTTTTTGAATCATCAAGGGAAATCTCCACAACCTGAACAGCAACATCTACAGCAGCTCCTATTATTGCCCCCAAACACCAAGGACAATTACCATCAGGATCTGTCAGATTAACAGGGTTATTCCATGCGTATTGATAAGGGGACTTATCAATACGCATAATATCATCAGCCATTTTATCAACCACTCCCCATCGACCTAGATCTGGCATATACATCCTGGCCCCGTAGTCCATCCAGCCTAGGTCAAGTTCATCCTGCTCCTCCTTACCATTGTATTTAAAGGGGTTGCTTCCTTGTTTCCCAATACCCTGCATTACCAACCCAAATGGGTAAAAATGGTTTTCTTGTATAATAGGGGCTGGGGTATGAGTAATCTTCAGTTCATCAAAGAACACATCCTGTTACTTTGGACCACTTTCGCACTCACCCTTTCCACTGCCAACACATCATATATGCCGAAGGCATGCCTATGGCAAAGAACGTTTGGCCTTCGATCAGACCACCTGATAAGATAAGCATTTTTCTTTCAGTTGAACCTTTTCAATTGAAAAAAAGAAGTTGCAATTCCCTTCCCTGGGCATCGCACAGACCCAAGCTACATTTACATAATATGATCTTATACAAGCTCCTGGAGCCAACTTGATAGACTAAAAACACTGGTTATCTATATGGCATCGCTTTGCCTGTCGAAGCTTTAGCGTAGACAGGTGGGTTGTATAAGCACATTATGTAAAGTAGCCGCTAACCAACCGCACTAAGTTTGAGTAGACCTTCCCTTCCCCGAAGGGATTCCTTCGGAACGCTCCATTCGCTCCGCAAAACCCTCTTGCCAGCCCCCAGGGTCCCGGCTTGGCCGGTACGCTGACATTTGCAGATCATTCCGCCCTCCTTTTTCTGTTAAGGGGCTATTTCTCCCAGTCTTTAATGGTGATCCGGCCCCGGTATAGGGATACTTCCAGTTTCTGTTTGGAGCGCCAGCCTAACTTTTTGATGAACTCTATAGGTATAATGACTGAGTAACTCTTGCCTCCGGATGTTTTGGTAAGACTTCGGATATTGCGCTGTGCTAAACTTCTACGGGCCATAATTTAATAAGGTGATTAATGCGGTGATTAATAAGGTGATTTTTCCTTAGCCGATCAAGGTACCTCTTAAATGCCAATCGGGGTGTAGCGATCCCGCAACGTGGGCATGCCGCTGACAGGCGGGATCTGAACCTGCTACATTTGACCGGACAGTAAGATAAGCTCGTTTAAACTAAATTTACTGTTATATGAAAAGAGAAAGAAGACATTTTGACAAAGAGTCTAAACAGATGGCAGTCAATCTATGCCTTACAGGAAAACCAACCCGAGAAGTTGCAGATGATCTTGGAATAAGGACAGAGTTGATTGCTCGCTGGAAAAGAGAGTACAGCCAATGTCAGGAAGGAAGTTTCTGAATGCATGGTAATATTACCAGGACTCAGGTGCGTACTAAAATCTGGCAAATCCGTAAATAGATTGTTTGCAATTGAAACCTGTGTTAGATTATCCAGTCCAGTCAACCAACTAAGATCACCGTTTAGAGAATTGTCGTTTACCCATAAGGTTTCCCTTTATAATAAAGGCATCGAGCGTTTGACAACGAACTCAATTTCCTTATTTCTATATTTTGAAGGGGGTAGATAACTGCTAACGTACTTTAATCTGCAATCTTCCTTAATGTATTGTTGTCTATCTCATGACCCCCATCATATGTGAAGACCTTCGTTGATAATTCTAATCCTGATGCCAGCTTGTGTTGCTCACTCAATCTTTCTTTTGAAACATAGGAGTCATTTGATCCAACCGCTAAAACTATTTTCTTTCCGCGAAGTTTCTTATGGGCTTGTTCTATCTCCATATCGGGAGGAAAAATTCCGGCCCAAAGGATTAACAAATCGAAATGTATGTTGCTTTGAGTAACCCAGCGACTCGCAGTGGCAGCTCCTTGTGAAAAACCTAAAATGTTAATTTGATAAGTTGGTTTGTCCTCAACTTCATTCA
>QIMC01000281.1 GCA_003232185.1 Flammeovirgaceae bacterium
AATCCATCTGGGGAAACCATACTTAACCACCAACTGACACTGAATGCGGACCATTATTTGCCCGTTGATAAAGGCTTGATACCCACGGGTACTCTGGATAAAGTAACCGGTACACCGTTTGATTTTATTGAGGCCCATGCCATAGGTGAACGAATTGATAGTGACCATGCCCAGGTGGTAATTGGGGGTGGGTATGATCATTGCTGGGCATTAAATGGCAAAACAGGTACAATGAAAACAGCGGCTGTTCTTTATGAACCAATTACCGGTAGAGAGATGACCGTAGAGACTACTGAACCTGGTGTACAGTTTTACTCTGCAAACTTCTTGGACGGAAGCCTGGAAGGTAAGGGCAAGACCCATAATAAGAGGAGTGGTCTTTGTCTGGAAACCCAGCACTTTCCTGATAGTCCTAATCGGCCGAAGTTCCCATCGACAAGGTTGGATCCGGGTGAAACCTATAGATCTACTACGGTTTTTAAGTTCAGTGTAAGGTAACCCGGTAAAATTCCAAGCATCAAATCCCAAAAAACAAATAAATCCCAAGCGCCAATTTCAGAATTCTCAAAATAAGCAGGTAGCAACTTCAGTTTTGGAATTTGTTAGTTGATGGTTTGGAAATTAGTTGGGAATTGTTTTTTGTAATTTGTTATTTGCGGGTTGTAAACAATAGACCGCCATGTATTTACTTGGATTCGATATAGGTAGCTCATCGATTAAAGTGGCTTTAGTGGAAGCGAAGAGCAAGTCTGTGGTAGCTTTTGCTCAGTACCCTGAAACAGAAATGGAAATTATTTCACATCAGGAGGGCTGGGCAGAGCAAAACCCAGAGACCTGGTGGGAAAATCTTTGCAAGGCTACTCGCAAATTACTTCAAAATACCAGCATTAATCCCCATAATATTGGGGGAATTGGCATCGCTTATCAAATGCATGGATTGGTATTGGTTGACAAGCACCAGCAAGTGCTTAGGCCTTCCATAATCTGGTGTGATAGTCGTGCGGTGCAAATTGGAGCAGATGCTTTTAGAAACCTGGGAGTTGATCAATGTTTGCCCCACTTATTGAATAGTCCAGGAAACTTCACGGCCTCTAAACTTAAATGGGTGAAAGACCATGAGCCGGAGCTTTTTGAGCAAATAGATAAGATAATGCTGCCTGGCGACTATATAGCCATGCGTTTTACCGGTGAAATTTGCACTACTGTAGCAGGGCTCTCAGAAGGCATGTTTTGGGATTTTAAAAACAATCAGATAGCTCAATTCCTATTGGATTACTATCAAATTGATTCCCAGGTTATACCGGATGTGGTTCCTACAATTTCAGATCAAGGCAAGCTAAAAGCGGAAGTGGCAGATTTGCTGGGGTTAAAGGCAGGAATTCCGGTTGGCTATAGAGCAGGAGACCAGCCCAACAATGCCATGTCTCTAAATGTATTGAAGCCAGGGGAGATAGCTGCTACTGGTGGGACCTCGGGAGTGGTCTTTGGAATTGTTGAACATCCGGTTTATGATCCGAAAATGCGAGTTAATGGATTTGCTCATGTAAATCATCAGGCAGAACATCCTTCTATTGGCCTATTATTGTGCATCAACGGCGCAGGCATTCAATACAGTTGGATGAAGCAGTATTTAGCAACTAAAGAGCATACCTATCAGGATACGGAACGTCTTGCATCTGAGGTTCCGGTCAACTCTGAAGGGCTGAGGATAATACCTTTCGGAAATGGCGCAGAACGTATGTTGGGCAATGTGAATGTTGGTTCTCAGGTTACGAATTTACAGCTAAACAGACATGGAGCATCACACATGTATCGCGCCACCCTGGAGGGGATTGCCTACAGTTTTGCCTATGGAATAGAAGTGCTTAAAGAAATGGGTCTTTCTGTTGCCGTGATGAAAGTTGGAAATGACAATCTTTTTCAGTCTCGAATATTTTCTACCACTCTGGCCAGCCTGGTAAACAGCGAGATACAGGTTATGGAAACCACCGGTGCTGTTGGTGCTGCAAAAGCAGCTGGTATTGCTGCCGGTGCCTACGATTCAATTGAAGAAGCACTGGGGCAAACCAAGGTAATTGAAACATTCTCAGCTGCAGCCGATACAGAACAATACCAGCAAGGATTTTCCTTATGGAAGTCAGACCTGGAGCATCTGATGAAAAATCACTAAGGCTCTATTTTTAAATAAAATATCTACAAGCCCCTAACAAAATTATAAAATGAGTGAAAATACATTTACCCAAGGATCCGAAGTGAAAGTTACTACAGGGGAGAAGGTGTTCTTTAAGGGAATAGATGGTATTCCTTTTGAGGGAAAACATTCAGATAACCCCTTATCATTTAAATATTATGATGAAAACCGTTTGCTTGACGGAAAAACATTGAAGCAGCACCTGCGATTTGCCACCGCTTATTGGCATACCTTCTGTGGCACCGGAGGCGACCCTTTTGGAGTACCTACCAAAGACTATCCCTGGTTAGTAGCCTCAGATCCAATTCAACAGGCAAAAGATAAAATGGATGCCGCTTTTGAGTTTATTACCAAGATGGGTATGCCGTATTACTGCTTCCATGATTTTGATTTAATTCAGGAAGCAGGCTCTATCGCGGAGTCTGAAAAAAGATTAGCAGTGATTTCTGATTATGCCCAACAAAAGCAGCAGGCTTCTGGGGTAAAACTTTTGTGGGGAACGGCGAATTTATTTTCGCATCCCAGGTATATGAACGGTGCTGCAACTAACCCAGATTTACAGGTGGTGGCCTATGCCGGGGCACAGGTAAAGAATGCATTGGATATCACCCTGAAACTAGGTGGAGAAAACTATGTTTTTTGGGGAGGGCGTGAAGGGTATATGTCCCTGCTGAATACCAACATGAAAAAGGAACTGGACCATCTGGCTAGATTTCTACACCTTGCTAAGGATTATGCACGAAAGCAAGGATTCACCGGTACTTTCTTAATTGAACCTAAGCCCATGGAACCTACCAAACATCAATATGATTTTGATGCGGCAATCGTAATTGGTTTCTTAAGGGAGTATAGCTTAATGGATGATTTCAAACTAAATTTGGAGGTCAATCATGCTACTTTGGCCCAACATTCGTTCCAACACGAATTAGAAGTGGCAGCTGGAGCAAATTTATTGGGTAGTATTGATGCTAATAGGGGGGATTACCAAAATGGCTGGGATACTGATCAGTTTCCCGTAAATGTCTATGAACTGGTGGAAGCGTTGTTGGTAATACTGGAAGCAGGTGGCCTTCAGGGCGGTGGAGTAAATTTCGATGCTAAGACCCGCAGAAACAGCACGGATTTAACGGATATTTTTTATGCGCATATAGGAGGTATGGATGCATTTGCAAGGGCATTACTTATTGCCCACCAAATTTTGGATAAAAGTCAGTATAAAGCGCTTAGAAAAGAGAGGTATAGTAGTTTTGATTCGGCTGAAGGACAGAAATTTGAAGCCGGAAATATGGTTTTAGAAGACCTTAAGAATTTGGCTGTGCGTCAGGGCGAGCCAAAAATGCTAAGTGGACAACAAGAGTTGTATGAGAATATAATTAACCAGTATTTATAACAGCTTGCTGCTATAAATACCAAATCCCAAAAAGCAAATTTCAAATAAACGCCAAATTTCTATGACCAATGTGTCAAGCCAGATCCCCCTAGCCCTCTGGTCGTGCTCAGGGCACTGCTTCCTAGTAAACCTTGCATCGCCTGAGTCGAAGTCCAAATTAAATTGCAAATGCGAACTAAAAATGACTTAGCCTGAAATAAGATGACCGTTTTTTAGGGAAAAAACAACTTAAAAAATGGCAACAAGAAAAACACACCAGGAACCACAGGATTACAGTAAACACAACAGATACTTTGGCAGGGATCTAAAGAGAGAAATCGTCCGTGATATAGAGCGGGGGCACTAACTATTTCAGAGATAAGTAGTAGTTATTCTGTATCACGCACTTCCATTTATCGTTGGATCTATCGATATTCCAGAAAAATTAAAAAAGGGACCATACAAATAGTGGAAAAAAGGAGTCAAACCAAGAAAATAGCGGCCTTACAAGCGCGTGTCAAAGAGTTAGAGCACCTGGTAGGAATTAAGCAGATCCAGCTAGAGTTCAGCGAGAAGATGGTAGAGTTGGGCTCACAGGAAGCGGGCTTTGATTTTAAAAAAGTACGCTTCAAAAGCATCCGTTACTTCTGGCAGCACCGGAAAGAAATGAGTTGTAGTCTAAACATGTTCTACACCGCTGTAGGGATCAGGAAACAAAACTTTCATCGTAAGGTGCACCAAGAGATGAAGAAGACAGATCAATTTAATCCGCTTGAACACCTTGTGAGTCAGATACGTAGGGATCATCCCCGCATGTCAGTGCTTAAGATATATGATTTATTTCTTGTTATTATGAATAAATCACTGTTATTCTTATTTTAGGCTGTATTGTATTAATGCTGAATAGTCAGATTTCAAGTTCTCAGCTTTTTTAAAATTGGCCATAATCGAAAGTGTCTTCTAGATTTAAACATTCTTTGTATGATAGAACCCCTTCCGAACAACCAAGCTCCATGAGACAAGATGCAGCACTACAAACTCCTAGTCGAAGCGCATCCGATATTTTCCATTCTTCATGAATTGCATATAATATACCTGATGCTAAAGCATCTCCAGCACCTGCGGCTCCTTTTACTTTTTCATTGGGTAAATTGATAGAGCTTTGCTGTAAAATCTCCCCATATTTACTTTTGGCAAATACGCCTTTGGGGAAATGTATAAACACCCACTCTCTAACACCTTTATTGAGAATATTTGTTGCAGCTCTGTTTAATGCTGCGTATTCCGGTTTATCACCTGTCAGATTTATACCAACAAAACGGCTTGCTTCAAATTCATTCAAAAAAAGATAATGGATATAAGGTAATGATGGAAGGATAACCTTATCAAAGCGATCGCTATCTTCGCTTACAAGGTCTACCGAAGTTTTTAAACCTGAATTGCTAGCTGTTTTAAGTACCCGACTGGCACCGCTGGTTCCATCCTCATGAATTCTATCCAAAGCATCAAGCAGCAACAGATAGCCCAAATGAAATATTTTTTCACTTGCAGTGGAAAAATCAAAATGCTTAATATCGAGAAATGCATTTGCCCCTCTTTGGTGAAAATATGTCCTACGCCCTGAAGATTCAACTGTCATTACTTCTGTGTATGACGTAGATACTTGGGGAATAGTTTTGAGCATTTTCGAGTCAATTCCATACTTTGAACAATCCTTTATAATTTGAGACCCGAAGATATCATCACCTACAAGACCGATACCTTTTAAGGGAAATAAAGCGCCTAGTTTTGCTAAATTTTTAAGAATATTATAAGGTGAACCACCATTGCCAAAAGACTCTTCTTTAATATTGGCTAGAGAATCCTCATTCGGATATATATCTATGACCTTTATACGGTCAATGATCCAATTTCCTGCCGCTATTATACCCTTTCTTTTGTTAGCAATGCCTGGCATATTTTCGAGTTTTGTCGGTTTGTTAGAGAAAATGGCTTACAGTTTAATAAGTACAGTCTAGTCTTGTTTTTCATCCGGATACCCCATCATGTTTCCAACGGACGACGGTAATGTTCCCACTACTTTTTTATCCCTATGTGATTCCAATGCAGCTGTAAATACAACATGTGATAGTTGTGTTTCTTCTGGTGTAGCACAACCAAATTTACCTGGACAAGAAGTGGTCAATTCCTCCACAAATGCTGCCCACATTTGTAAAATGGCATCTGTAAATCCAAATTCAAAAATACTTCCGGTTATACAGGGAAAAACAGTCTCATAACCAAGATCCTCTCTACGCCATTCCTGAGGCGCGCCAGGTTCGTAATCCATAGTCATTAATGTCTTAGGATATTTTGTGGAATAAGAGATGCTCTTACGCGTACCCTTTATTTTTATATACCAGGTATCAATTTCACCTGGAGCAATTCGAAATGTTTTTAAAGTCATTGGGAAAGCCTGACCATCTTCTGTTTCTACATCGCAGTTAAGTATGGCATTATCCCAGGTTTCACAATCGACCATATTACTTTTTCCGTCCGGTCTTTTAGTAATAAGGTTGGAAAGCTGGGCATGCACCCTCACAGGCATCCATCCCACACGCAAGGGCAAATGTAAGACATGTAACCCGAGATCGCCCAAGCAGCCATATTCACCATTTATATCGATCAGGCGTTTCCAGTTTATCGCTTTATTTGGATTGATATCACTGCTGTGGAGAAATCCTGCATTAACTTCAATGATTTTGCCAAATTCATTCTTTTTAATAACCTGAAACACTCGTTGAGCGCCGGGAAAGAAAGGAAACTCAGATGAACTACGGACTAAAATATTCGGATGTTTTTCGATCTCGTTAAGAATCGCTTTATTTGCCTCTTTGTCAATTCCAAAGGGTTTTTCCCCAAGAAGGTGTTTCCCTGCTCTTATTACATCTATATATATTTCCTTGTGAAGAGAGTGAGGAACGGCACAATAAATTGCTTCTACGCTATCATTGGCTAAAAGCTCTTTATAGTCAGTTGTTAACATGGCTATTAAGGGGAAATTATGCCTATACCAGTCGAAAAGGTCAGTGTTTTTATCACAAATTGCCACTATTTCCGGTCTAGCAGATGGTTGAAGCAGATGGCACCAGCGCGCCGCCGCACTGGCAAACTCTCTTCCCATCAAACCACATCCAATTATACCAAATTTGATAGTTTTCATGGCTTAGATTTAACCTAGAATTTCCATTGCTTTTTGTACACTCGCCCCTTGATGCACAATAGCCATAAAAGCTTTTGTGATTTCTTTTGGTTTGGGGTGTTGAATAATATTGCGTCCGTAAACAATCCCTTTGACACCCTGTCTCATCAGCTCGAATGTCCGTGTAAAAATTTTCTTTTCAGAGGCTTTACCACCACCCCTGACCAATATTGGTACTCTTGAAACCCGGACTACTTTATGATACTCCGTTGGATCATCACAAGGGTCTGCCTTAATGATATCAGCTCCCAATTCCACTGATTGACGTACTAAAGGGATTATTTTTTCAATATTTCCATCAACCATGTAACCTCCGCCTACTTCATTTGCTTGCATTACCAAAGGCTCAATCATTAAAGGCATACCGTAACGGTCACAAACTGGTTTTAATTTATTGATATTGTCCACACACTGCTTGTGCAATTCTGGTTCACCTGGCAATTGCAAAAGATTTACTACAACACAAGATGCATCCAAAACCAGTGCCTGCTCTACTGCATCCTCGATCAAAACACTGTAAAGAAAATCAGGTTTTTTTTTGCCATAACAATTGGCTACATCCGTACGTAGCACCAAAGAAGGTTTATCTTTACCAGGTATATCCTGTAAAGCTACAGCTTGCCCTATGGTTAATTGAATCGCATCAGGGCTTGCCGTAGCAATTGTTTTTACAGCCTCATTTATATCTTCAATACCCTGTAAAAAGCTGTACTCATTGAAAAAACCATGATCTACTGCCACATCAAAGCAGTTGCCAGACTTATTGAAGAGTCTGTTTAAACGAACTTTTTTTATATACATTTTTAATTATTGAAATAGTTCAAATTTTTTCTTAAACTGTTCATTTTATATCGATATACGCCACCAAAGAATTAGATTCTATGAAGAATAGAAAAGTAATACTTAGATATCAATTAAAATATTTACCTTATTTATTTCCTGACATTTATATAATTTCAGCAGCATGAATGCTTTCTTTAGCAAAAGTAATAATGAGAATGGACACCTTCAAGCAATAAGTTCGCAACTAATTACACTATTTTAACATGCATCCAGTTTTAGAAAAGATTAACAGACCGGAGAACCAGTCATTCTTTTACAAAGAAATATATAAACCATACTTTACGGCGCCTTTTCATTTTCACCCTGAAGTTGAGATACTTTATGTTCAACAAGGATATGGCACAAGATACATTGGAGATAGTGTGAAGAATTTTTCCCCTGGAGATTTGGTTTTAGTTGGCTCTAATACTCCCCATGTTTGGTCTTGCAATCGTGCCTTTTATCAAAAGGACACAAAACTTAGGTCAAAAGCAGTTTGCATCCAGTTCGAAGAAAACTTCCATTGTGAAAAATTTTTCAACCTTCCTGAACTTATCAAAGTAAAAGGAACATTAAACAATGCCAAAAGAGGGATGAGATTCATAAATGGAGCTCAAAGTGAACTGTCTTCCAGAATTAAACTCATCCCCAAACAAATTGGAATGTCTAGGATTTTGAATCTGCTTACAATCCTTGATATTATGGCTTCAACTGAAGATTTTAGATATTTAACCTCACCTAACTATATGCAGGTAAAAATCAATAACCAAGATGCTCGCAGACTCGATATAGTATTTAATTACGTGCTTAATAATTTCGCAGATGAAATCTCCTTAGATGCAGTGTCTTCATTAATTAATTTAACACCACATTCATTTTGCCGGTATTTTAAATCAAGGACAAATAAGGTTTTCTCAACATTTGTGAATGAAGTAAGAATAGGCCATGCATGTAAACTTCTCATAGACGATCAACTAAATGTTTCACAAATATGTTATAAATCAGGGTTTAATCATCAGTCTAATTTTAATCGTCAATTCAGTAAAATAAAAAACATGACACCTTCCGAATTCCAAAGAAAATATTGGAATCAAACGTTATATGAAAATTATTAACATATAAAAGATCAAACGTTATATGTTAATAATTTGTTAGCTACTCCCTGATTTATTATAAGCCAAACACCACTGATAGGCTATAACTTTTACATAATTCTTTGTGAAATATTTATTCCTATTCTATCATGCATTTCAAACTCGTATATTCAACATGTTAAAATAGTGCTAATAGCTGATAACAATATGTTGAATTGATGCAATTAAAAGACATACTTTTGGTGTTGTAAATTCAATTGTTGTACAATTTTAAAATATTAAATATGGCGGGAATATTTAGATTCACCTTTGGACCATGGAATATCCATGAAGGGGCAGATGTATTTGGCCCGATGGTAAGAAAAACCATTGAGTTTGATAAAAAACTTGAAATGTACAAAGGTTTAGGTTTTGATGGGGTGCAATTACATGATGATGATGCGGTTCCTATTCTTGAAGGGAAGAGTGCTTCTCAAATCAGGTTAGAAGCAAAAGCATTAAAGGAAAGAATGGAAGGCATGGGTTTAAGCACTGAGTTTGTAGCTCCACGTTTGTGGGAAGACCCAAGGACAATCGATGGAGGTTATACCTCAAATGACCCTAAAAGTAGAGCTTATGCTATCGAAAGGTCAAAAATTTCTATTGACATTGCCAATGAACTTGGGACTGATCTTATTGTACTTTGGCTTGCAAGAGACGGTACTTATATCAGAGAAGCTAAAGACAGTAAGGTCGCTATTGAAAGACTGGCAGAATCTGTTAACACAATGTTAGAATATGATCGAAACATACGAATAAGTATAGAGCCAAAACCGAATGAGCCAATGGATCATGCTTACATTCCTACTACGGGGCATGCTATTGCACTTGGCATGCTTACCTCCGATCCCGACCGGGTTGGTGTAGTGATTGAAAGTGCCCATGCAATTCTTGCTGGATTAGATCCTTCTGATGAAATGGGTTATGCTTTAGCTCATGACAAGCTTTGGACTGTCCACTTGAATGATCAAAATGGCCTTAAGTTTGATCAGGACAAAGCTTTTGGTTCTGTTGATCTTAGAAGAGCTTTCAACCAGGTCCGTGTTCTTGATAAGCATGATTATGGTAAAAATGGAGAATGGGTGGGTTTGGATGTTAAAGCCATGAGAACTCAAAAGGATGAAGTGGCAATAAAACATTTGAGTAATAGTCGTGAAATTTTCATGAAGCTTTTGGACATATCTAGAAATATTGATGAAAGTCACATCCAGAAATGTATAGAAGCCAGAGATTATGAAGAATTGGATCTGTTTATCATGAAAACATTATTGCCATAATTATTAATTTCTAGTTATTGGGATGGGTAAAATCCCACGCCTTTAGGCGGCAACTTTAGTATATTAAGGTCATCACTATTTAGGCCTATGTCATATGTCAACTCATAATTCATCACTTATAATTCATCACTTATAATTTATAACTGCATATCAGCCCCATTTCCGCAATCCCAATAATTTCTCTCCCAGTTCAGTCAGCTCAGCAGTCCTGTACTTTTCCTGCTCCCAATTCCTTGGATCTCCTGGAAATGCATAGCCTTCCGGCGC
>QIMC01000356.1 GCA_003232185.1 Flammeovirgaceae bacterium
TATACATTGGGTGCAACCTGGATTGAAAGGCATTTCACTAAAGACAGGACCTGGAAAGGAACAGATCACGCCGCATCACTGGAACTTGGAGGTTTGCAAAAGTTAGTCCGGGACTTAGTGGCAACTTCTAAAGCACTTCAATATAAACCCACAGAAATTTTAGACATTGAGCTAGCCCAAAGAGACAAGTTAAAATACAGAAAGTCGTGAGTATTATTGCATTTGTTCCAGCTCGTTGTGGAAGTAAGTCGATCAGACTAAAAAATATCCGGCCGTTTTGCGGTAGACCCCTATTATATTGGTGCTTAAGTGCCCTCCAACAAGCGCGTTTAGTTGACAAAATCGTAGTGGCAACTGATTGCCAGGAAATTGCTTCGTGTGTGAAAGAATTTGATTTTTCAAAAATACACATCTATCACCGGCAACAACTAAATGCCAGAGATCAGAGCTCAACGGAAGATGTCATTTTGGAGTATTTGGAAAAAGAAGAAATCGCTTCAGATGATCTCTTGTTACTGGTACAAGCCACTTCACCGTTTAGTACCGCTGAAGATTTTGATGCTGGAATAACCCAACTACAAAGCTCCACCATTGACTCTTTACTTAGTTGTTCCCGTTTGAAGCGTTTCCTTTGGAATGAGTCAGGTGACCCGCTGAACTATCAGTATCAGTCCCGCCCCAGACGACAGGAATTTTCCGGTACTATGATGGAAAACGGGGCCTTTTATCTGAATTCTGTAAAGAATATCATTAGCTCTGGGAATCGGCTCAGTGGTACCATAGGAATTTATGAGATGCCCGCATTTGCTTCATTGGAACTTGACGAGGAAGATGACTGGCTTCAGGGGGAACACTTAATGAGAAAGTATATTCTCAATACGGCCGGCACCAAGCAAATTCGTCTATTCCTATCCGACGTTGACGGTGTGCTAACTGATGCCGGTATGTACTATACGGAGGCTGGAGATGAATTGAAAAAGTTCAACACCTACGATGGAATGGGGTTTCTATTGTTACAAAAACAGGGAATTAAAGTAGGAATTGTCACTAAGGAAGACCGTGAGCTTAATCGACGTCGGGCACAAAAGTTGAAGCTGGATTACCATTTTCATGGAGTAGACCATAAACTGGAATTAGTTGAAGAGCTGTGTAAAAAAGCAGGCATTAGCCTGGAAGAGGTAGCCTATATAGGAGATGATATTAATGACAAAGAGCTTCTGGAAGCAGTTGGAGTGGCAGCATGCCCAAGTAATGCCCGGAAAAGTATAAAGGGAATTCCAGGAATAATTCAACTTAAGACTCCAGGCGGCAGTGGAGCAGTCCGTGAGTTTACAGAACTGCTATTGGGGATAGACGGTTAAAACACCTGAGCGCAACTCAGGTGTTTTGATGTAATTCCTTGGCTAAATTCAACAACTGGTGGGGATCATAGGCAGACAAACTATAAAATCAACCATCTACATCTACATGGGTGTGGTGATTGGATTTTTTATCAGGGCCCACTTTTTTCCCAACTTCTTAAGTGAGACACAAATTGGGGTGCTGGCATTATTAGTCTCTTATGGCTCCATTTTCGCCCAGATAGCTCTATTAGGGTTTAATCATGCCACCATAAAATACTTTCCTTACTTCAGGAATTCAGACAACGGCCACGGAGGGTTTCTCTCGATGTATTTTTTGGTGATTGGCGCCGGTATTTTAGTGTTCTTATTGGCCTACTATATCATCGGAGGGTTATTAATCGATGAAAACACCCAGTTTGGGGAGTATTATTATCTCTGCATACCCCTTACCATGGGACTGTTGATCTTTATGGTCATGGAAAATTACAATACGGTACTTTACAACGCCAGTACAGGAATACTACTGAAGGAGTTTGGCCTAAGGATGATGGTACTGGTGGCATTGACACCATTTATTTATGACCTGATTAATTTTGAACAGTTCACTCAGCTATATGTGACCGCCTATTCCGTTATCGCCTTGTTCTTGATAGCCTTTATAATTTGGCGTGGAGAATTTCATCTGAATCTTAGGTTTCGCTCCATCGAACGGAGCATGATCAAGGCCATGGCCGGTATTAGCTTTTTTGGATTCTTAACCGGCTTAAACAATGTGGCGATCTTACAGGTAAACAATATTCTTATCGACTGGTATTATGATGAAGCACAAACTGGTATTTATGTTCTTTGCTGCTCTGATCTTATTACCATCCAGAGGCTTGAATAAAATTGCTCCCACTTTGATTTCAGATGCTTTTAAAAGCAATAATTTGCAAGCCATTCGAAATATTCAATATAAAAGCACCATCAATCAACAACTAATAGCAGTGCTTCTATTGGTTGGACTGTACATCAATCTTCACAACATCTATAAGATACTACCAGAGTCGTTTGCAATTGGGAGTTGGGTGATTTTATTAACTGGATTGGCAAATGTAATACAGATGACTGGAGGGGTTAGTAGTGCAATCATTGGATTTTCAGATCACTATCGATTTAACACTTACCTCTCAATTATGCAATTGGCCTTGTTGGTAGGTTTGAACATAATACTATTGCCTTTATGGGGTATAACCGGAGCGGCAACAGCAACATTGGGTACGGTGGCTATTCTGAACATATTCAAGTTCCTGATACTGAAATGGAAGTTCGATATTCAACCTTATAGAAAGAAACATTTGATTGTGATAGGGATCGCCCTGTTGTGTGTCGCTATAAACGCAATATTACCTGAGCATTCTGTACTGATGGTGGATATTCTGACCCGAAGTATAATCACTTTCATAACTTTTGTAGGTATCAATTATTTATTTAAGACTTCAGACCAAATGAATAGTGCCCTTAATAATACCTTGGGAAGGTTGAGAATTCGTAAATAATTTAATTACTTTTACCTGCTTTTTTAAACACCCTATATGAAAAAGGTAGCTGTATATACATCTGGCGGTGACGCTCCCGGCATGAACGCATGTATTCGAGCGGTAGTTCGTGGAGCAATTTATCATGGTGCAGAGATCTTCGGAATTAGGTATGGTTATAGCGGAATGATAAAAGGTGATATCAAGCCGCTTAATTCATATTCTGTCAGTAACATCATTCAAAAGGGTGGGACTATATTAAAATCTGCACGTAGTGATGATTTTAAAACCAAAGAAGGTCGTAAAAAGGCCTTTAACTGCCTTCAGGAACATGAAATAGAGGGACTCATTTGCATTGGTGGTGATGGGTCATTTACCGGGGCCAAGATTTTCCACGAAGAATATGGAGTAGCAATTGTTGGCGCCCCGGGTACTATTGACAATGACATTTATGGAACGGATTTTACTATTGGTTTTGATACCGCAGTAAATACCGCTATCCAAGCCATTGATAAAATCCGTGATACTGCGGATTCACATGACAGGATCTTTTTTATAGAGGTAATGGGACGAGATTCGGGATATATTGCCATTCGTTCCGGTATTTGTGGTGGTGCTGAAATGGTACTTGTACCTGAAACTGCGACCTCCATTGAGGATGTTATTGAAACATTAAAAGCTGGAAGAAGTAGATCTAAGACTTCCAGTATTATCGTGGTTGCCGAAGGCGATGAAATTGGCGGTGCTATTGAGATCGCTGCCAGAGCCCAGGAGTCACTGGTTGATGTAGACATTCGGGTAGCTACCCTTGGGCACATTCAAAGAGGTGGAGCGCCCTCCGCCAAAGATAGAATATTGGCCAGTAGAATGGGGCTCAGCGCTATCGAGGGATTACTCAACGGGCGAAAAGATGTGATGGCTGGGGTTATGAAAGATGAGTTGGTTTATACCCCATTTGAACATGCCATTACCATCAAAAAGTCACTCAGCCCCGACCTTTTACGGATGGTGGATATTTTTAATTCCTAATATCATGAGATTTTCAGCTGTATGTATTCTGAAATCGATTGCATGTCGTCAGGATGAAACCATCGAATTGATGGGTCTTTTCCAAACCAGGTAAGTTGCCGCTTTGCATACCTCCGGCTGTTTCTTTTCAATAACCTGGTTGCTTCAGTTCTGTCATATCTTTCCTCGAGAAATCCGAAAACTTCCTGAAAACCCACCGTTTGCAATGGCTTTGAGTGCTTGAACTCATACAGTTGCTCTGCTTCTTCGAACAATCCATGCCTGATCATTTCATCAATTCTATGGTCAATTCGGGGATAAAGACTTCTTCGATCCCTTTGTAAACCGATTTTAATAATTTCAAATGGCCTGGGCTGAGTCTTACCTTTTCGAAAAGAGGAATAAGGCATGCCGGTACCCAAGCACACCTCAAGTGCTCGAATTACTCTTCTTGGATTCTCCCTGTCTATAACTTCAGCATAGCTTGAATCCAGTGCTAGTAAATCTTCCAACAAAGCTTTCAACCCTTCCTGTTCCAGTCGGTTCTCCAGTTGGTGACGTATTGATTCCGGCACAACAGGAATCTCATCCAGCCCTTCACACACAGCTTTTATGTACAACCCAGAGCCTCCCGTCATTATGCAAATGCTATTTTCTTTATAAACTCCCTGTAGAACGTTCAATGCATAGGTTTCAAATTCAGAAGCGTTAACAGGGTAATGGATACTGTGCGAATTGATAAAATAATGCGGGACCATTGAAAGCACCTCCTGGTCCGGCTTTGCTGTTGCAATACCGAGTTCCCGATAACACTGTCTGGAGTCAGCCGATAAAATGGGGCAATCGTACTGAGTAGCCAGCTTAAGTGAAACATCGGTCTTTCCAACCGCGGTAGCGCCAACAATCACCAACAATCTTTTAGTAATAATAGGGTAGCCCATTTATTGTGTTTTGAAGCAAATATATCCTAAATTTAGTATTACTACATTAGTCCGTAAGAGTTGCCGAATTCATCTTTGTATCCATCTGTAAACATGCTTACTGTTTTCGAATCCAAATAGGAGTTGTTGTACTATGAGTTTTGATAGAGCTAAAAAAGATGACTTGATCCGAGAGATTGAGCGGTTACAACTTGTCGTTTCCAAGTTGCAAAAAGAAGGGGCAAAAACTCCATCCAAGCAATCTGCTCCGGAAACTACCGGTAAATCTCATAAACAAACGCTGGGCAAATTTCACAGGTCTCTAGAAAAGTCAAGTTTGTTGGCGGTTACTATCGATATAGATGGGGTAATAAAATTTTGCAATGATGCCCTATGCCTTGCCACTGGATATACCCAAAAAGGAATCATGGAGAAGAATATTTTTGGTTTCCTGCTCCCGAAGGAAATGAAAGACCTCTATGTAAGCACCTATAAACGATTCATTGAGAAAGGTGATTTTCCTGAAAACTTAAACGATCGCGTGATACATAAATACAAAAGATGGGTGTATATACGATACTTGAGTTTCATATTAAATAATCCTAATGATCCATTGAGCAACATTACAATAGTTGCTGAAGATGTAACGGAGATGGACCGGGTTACTAAAGCCCTGGAGAAATCTAACTCAAGGCTCCAGGAACTATTCGACAACGCCCACGACTTGATATTGGTTATCTCCATTGACGGAAAATTCAAATTTTACAATCAATCATGGATGGAGGCCGTTGGATATACCCATGAAGAGTTAAAGAAGCTGCGATTAGAGGATTTACTACATCCTGACTACCGGGTACACACTGAAAATTTCCTAAAACACCTATCTTTTACAGAAAGGTCAGGTAAACTTGAAACGGTTATTCAGTCAAAAAGTGGACAAAATATATTTCTCACGGGAAGTGTTAACTGTAGTTTCGAAAAAGAAACTCCGGTCGAATTCCGAACTATATTCCACGATATTTCAGAACGTGTTCGTACTGAAAAAATAAGGAATCTTTATTACGGGATCGCCAATCAATCCATTCACAGCCACTCTTTTGAAGATTTGTATAAGAATATTCATAGTGAATTGAATATTTTTATGGATGCTAAGAACTTCTACTTTGCAATTCTAGAAGATGATAAACTCACCTTTCCATTTTATGTTAAGGACAACAAGAAGAAGCCATATGATGACCAGGGCTTCGAGAAACAGATAACGGCTTATGCTTTAAGTCAAAATCAGTCCTTGATAATTTATAAGAAAGATTTCAAATCTCTTCAGAAACAAGGAATGCTTCCAGAAATGGATAACCTGCCTACAGTTTGGCTTGGAGCTCCACTAGCAATTGAGCAACAAAAATTAGGGCTTATTTCTCTCTATTCTTATAATGAATCTTCTCTTTTCGATCGATCGGACCTGGATTTATTGGATTTTATCTCAGGGCAAATTTCCTTGTCTATTAATCGAAAAAGAAATGAGGACAAAATCACTAACCAGACCGGGAGGCTAAATGCTATTTTCGAAAGCAGTTCACATTTAATCTGGTCGGTTGATACAAATTTCGAATACACTTCATTTAATCAAAACTACTCTGATACTGTTTACAGGTATTCTGGGGTTAAACCTAAACCGAACAAGCGCCTTACAGCACACATCAACCTTCCAACAAAAATCGATCAGAAAAAATTTTGGATAGAGAAATATCAAGAAGTTTTCGAAGGTAATAGTGTTCATTTTGAAACTCAATATAAGGGAAGCTTTGGGAATGAAATATGGCTTGACATATATTTAAACCCCATTTATACTGCGGATAATACAGTAAAGGAAGTTTCAGGTATTGCCCACGATGTCACTGATAAAAAAAGATCCGGACTTGCACTTAGAGAAAGTGAAGAAAAGTTTAGAAACATATTTGAGTCGTTTCAGGACCTATATTTCAAATGTACTCCCCGAGGAAATATATTGATGGTCAGCCCCTCAGTACTTGAGATGACCGGCTATGACCAGCACGAAGTCCTTGAAAAAAATATTACCAACTACTATCTGTATACTTCCAAAACAAAGGGTCTGCTCCGACAGCTGGTACAACACAGACGGGTACGAAACTTTGAGGCTTCACTGGTACGAAAAGACGGAAAGATAATTCAATGTATATGCAATGTTAGGTTAAAAGCTGATAATGAAGGGTCATTAGAAGTAGAGGGCGTAGTACGAGACATTACTAAATTAAAGGAAACCAATGAGCAGTTAGTACAGGCCATCGAGGTAGCTGAACGCTCATTGAGAGTAAAAGAGGAATTCCTGGCCAATATGAGCCATGAGATTCGTACCCCGATGAACGGAATCATCGGTATGTTGGACCTACTAAGTTCCACTGGGTTAAAACCACAGCAAACGGAGTATTTGGACACCATTAAAAAGTCTTCCGGCCTGCTAATGGAAATTCTAAATGATATCCTTGACCTGTCCAAAATTGAAGCGGGTAAAATGAAACTACGGAAATCCGCAGTTGAGCTTCGGCAGGTAGTTGGCAGACTGTATGCGCTTTTTTCGCAGCAGGCAACCAGTAGAAAAATAAACCTTGCCTATTATATTCATCCTCGGCTACCTGAATATGTGATCGTCGATGAGACCAGACTAATTCAGATAATCTCAAACCTGATTTCCAATGCTTTGAAATTTACTGCCGATGGTGGAAGCATTCACTTAAGTATGAAACCTCAATTTAAATATGACAAAACACATGTGATCAAGGTCAATGTGAGGGATACCGGTATTGGAATTGCCAAGGAACACCTTGATAGTCTGTTTAAAAGCTTTAGTCAGATAGATGAATCTTCCACGAAATCATTTGGCGGGACAGGGTTGGGACTTCGTATCTCAAAAGAGCTTTGTGAATTAATGAATGGGAATATTGGCGTTTACTCAACTCCTGACTTGGGAAGTACCTTTTGGTTTACCTTCGAAGCCCTTGCTACAGACAAAGATACTGTTGAACGGGAAAAGGAAAAGCAGATGGAGGAGGAGCACATCATTACTTTGGAAGAATTTTCAGACTCGAGTCCTCAGATTTTACTTGTCGATGACAACTTGGTAAATAGACAAGTAGCCGGGGAAATCCTTAAATCTTCTGGATGTCAGGTAGACCAAGCCAGCAATGGTCATGAGGCCATAGAGATGGTGACTAAAAAAGACTATGACCTGATCTTTATGGACATTCAGATGCCTCAAATGGATGGAGTTACTGCCACCAGAAAGCTGAAAAGCATGAATATTCCAGGTTTACCTCCAATTGTGGCTATGACTGCCTATGGAATGGAACCGGATCGTGAAAGATTCTTAAAACAGGGAATGGATGACTATCTGGCTAAACCTCTAAAAGCTCATAGTATAATTAACAAAGTAAAGAAATGGGTAAATGGAAAACCAGAAGAGCCCACTCAAATGACTGTTGAAAACGATCAGATTAGAATTATCAACCCGGATATTATTGCTCAATTGGCCAAATATAGTGGACCTGAAATGGTAAAAGAAATATTGAGGGATTTCGAGCAAGAAACGCAAGAACAAATAGATCAGTGTCAACTGTCTTTAAGTAATGGAGATTATCGTAATATTCTAAGTAATTTACATACCTTGAAAGGAAGTGCCGGAACCTTAGGAGTAGAAAAATTGGCCCATAAAACCAAGGAGATTGAAGCAGACTTGAGGAATAATAAGCACAATAAAGCACTCAATGATCTAATGGAACTGAACAATATTTTCAAGGAATTTCAGGAAAATTATCACAAAATTCTAAATTTATAGGCTAAACAACTGAACCAATGTCAAAGAAAGTACTTATCGCTGAGGATAGTTCTGTAATACAGAACCTAACCAAGAAAATTTTAGAAATGCAAAATTTCGATATTACCTCCGTGAAGAATGGCCAAAAAGTGTTAGACATTTTAGAAAATAAGCACTTTGACATAATCCTGATGGACATTAATATGCCCGTCATGGATGGCATGGAGTGCTCAAGAAAAATAAGAGCATTAACGGATTCTGAAAACGCCAATATACCGATCATTGCCATAACTGGGAACGCCCAAAACTATTCCCTCGATGAGTTTAGGGAAGCTGGAATAAATGATTATTTACCAAAACCCTTGAACTTTGACAATTTAGTCGAGATGGTTAAAAAATACGCAGAGGAATAAATTAAATGGAAGTTAAATACACCAAGCATTTTTTAAACAAACTTGAACACTTATTTAGTGAAACTGACTACCTGTTACGATACGAAAAAGGGTCTTTTAATTCTGGATATTGCATTTTACAGGAAACAAAAGTAGCGGTGGTAAACAAGTATTATACCACCGAAGGCAAGGTCAACTGTCTGATTGATATTTTAAAGAATATTAATGTGGAGACAATTTCCCTTGGAGATAAAAATCAACAATTGTACCTAAGTCTATTTCAAACAAAAATTGAACTTTGAAGGTCTCTTTTCTAGGTACCGGTACTTCTCAAGGGGTACCTGTGATTAATTGCTCTTGTCCTGTATGCAAATCTATAGATTACAGAGATAAAAGACTGCGCACTTCTTTATTAATCCAAAACGATACCAGCAATGTTGTTATTGACTGTGGGCCCGATTTTCGTCAACAGGCACTAACGAAACATATAGCTCGACTTGATGCAATCATTTTCACCCACGAACACAAAGATCACGTCGGTGGCTTAGACGATATCAGACCTTACAACTACCAGCAGCAATCAGATATCCCGGTATTCGCCAGTAGACGGGTTATGAATCATTTGAGATTAGAATACCCTTATATATTTGCCAAAACCAGATATCCAGGTATTCCCAGAATCAAGTTACTGGAAATGGATGGGCGCCCTTTTAAAGCTGGTGGCATTGATTTTACTCCCATAGCGGTTATGCATCACAAACTGCCGGTGTGGGGATATCGCTTTAACGATTTTACCTATATTACTGATGCCAACTATATCGAGGAATCTGAGAAGTTAAAAATTTCAGGCACCAGAATACTGGTACTTAATGCCCTACAAATTAGCACTCATGTCTCACACTTCAATCTCGATCAAGCCATCGAATTGGTTGCTGATATTCAACCTGAAGTAGCTTATTTTACCCATATAAGTCATCAATTAGGGTTACATCAGGAAATTTCAGAACAATTACCTGATGGTATAAACCTCGCATATGATGGTCTAACTCTGGATATTTAAACGTGCATAATAGTTACTATTTGCTACGCCAGCTAGGTTTTAGGCTCAAAGACAGACTTATTGGCTGCCGCTTACATTCTTGTTACAGTCAGGAAAAAGGTGAGTTGGTCATTCAATTTTATTCGGATTATCAAGAATTTTTTATTCAGGTGATCATGCGTAGCAATATTTCTATGATACGTATTCCCTTGAATCTTAATCGCGCTCGTAAAAATAGTGTCAATCTTTTTCCAGAAATAGACAACGCTTTGGTAGAAGATGTTTTCTGTTTTGAAAATGAAAGGTGCCTTTGCATAAACCTGGGATCAAACTGGAGCTTATTATTCAAGATGTTTGGCAACCAATCAAATGTAGTTCTGTGTAAAGATGGAAATGCCTATGCCCTGTTCAAAAACAAGTTGAAGGGAGATTTGAATCTTTCAACCAAGGCAATGAGCCGGAAATTTAATGTAAGCAAGTCACGGTTTGAAGAACTAGAAGGAGCATTTTTTAAAATGCTGCCCACATTAGGTGGGGCGATAAAAAAGCAACTTGAAAAAGACGGATATAGCGATGCGGACATGACTGAACAATGGGCGTTGATTGTGCAAACGCTGAGTACTTTGAAAAACCCTGAATATTTTCTATATCAACAGGAATCCGGGCCGGTGCTCTCTCTACTAGAGCCAACTGAATACTTCTTTAAAAGCGATGATGTTATTGAGGCTTTAAACGAGTTCTATCTGCAGTATGTCCGGGTACATCAGTTGAATAGCGAACGAAAGATACTTCAAAGGATACTAGAACGCCGAAAAAATAGAGCAGCAGGTGGTATTCAAAAATCTCAAGACAGACTGAATCAGTTGGAGCAAGAAATTGGTCATAAAGAAATTGCAGATTTAATAATGGCCCACATGCATCTCATACTTTCCGGAAGTAAGATTATTGATTTGCCCGATTTTAAAACAGGCCTGCCTATTACTATTAAATTAAAACCCACTCTGTCTCCCCAGAAAAATGCAGAGCAGTACTATAGAAAGTCAAAGAACCGCAAAAAAGAGGTTGAAATCCTGCAGCAAAATTTGACAAATAGTCAGCATGAATTATCTATAGTAGAAAAGCACCTTGAGTTTGTATTACATTGTCAGAATCTTAAACTACTTCGGAACTATATCAAGGAGCATATGCTGATCGTTAGTAAGCAAGCCAAGGATAAAAGTTCGTTGTTTAAGGAATTCAGGTTTCAGCAATTTATAATATTTGTTGGTAAAAATGCCAACAACAACGACCTCCTCACCCAACAATATTCCCATAAGGAAGACTTGTGGCTACATGCTAAGGACGTTAAAGGGTCACATGTCATTATCAAACATTTACCTGGCAGGACTTTCCCTACTTCGGTAATTGAAAGGGCCGCACAGTTGGCTGCCTACTACAGTAAGCGAAAAAACGATACCCTCTGCCCTGTCGCATACACCCCTAAGAAGTATGTACGTAAACCCAAAGGATCAGCACCTGGTCAAGTTGTTGTTGAAAGAGAAAAAGTTATTTTGGTTGCCCCTCTAGCAGGATCACTCCGCAATTGATATTTTTAACGAATTGGTGCGGTATCGATCTTCTATTGGCATAGATGCTGTATTTATCACAACCTCTCCCTTTTTTAAGCATCCTTTATCACGCAATACTTTTTCGATATCTGCAAAGGTAATATCAGTACTTTCCATATTATCATAATAAAAGCTCCTGACACCCCAAACCAGATTTAAAGTATAGGGTAAGGTCTTATTTTTTGTGAAGATAAATATATGAGCCTTTGGTCGATTACCCGCTAGTCGATAAGCAGTATAACCTGATTCTGTCATTCCGGTAATCGCAACCGCACCGGTATCTCTGGCTAATCGGCAGGCGGAAAGCAATAGATTGTTATTATAATAAGTATCCGATTCCGGGTTCAGCTTACGGTGCTTAAAGTATATATCCGCTTTCTTTTCAACGGATTGTATGGTTCTTGACATACTTTTAATTACATGTATCGGGTACTTGCCCACAGCTGTTTCAGCTGAAAGCATCAAAGCATCTGCCCCATCGATAATAGAATTGGCGATATCATTTGTCTCTGCCCGGGTTGGTCGAGCATTTTCGATCATGCTTTCCATCATTTGGGTAGCTATGATCACCGGTTTGAATTGTTTATTACACTTGCTTACTATCAATTTCTGAACCATCGGAACATCCTCCATCAATGTTTCCACTCCCAGATCTCCTC
>QIMC01000452.1 GCA_003232185.1 Flammeovirgaceae bacterium
GGTTGCTATCTTTCATTTATTCCATTCGCTCAATGAACTTTTTGGCGCTTTTGCCATCGCGTAAATCTCTATTGATTTACCACTCTCCCCATTTATGAGGACGCAAAACTAACCCCTTTTCTTTTCTCCTACAAACCTTATTCCAAATTATTTGTGGAGACAGCCTGACGATACACCATTCAACTCCTGAAAAGCTGCGCTATCAGGCAGAAAACTCTGTTTTTAACAAAGTCTGTTTTCTGTCAGGGCCAATAGAAACAATGCCAATGGACACCTGTAATTGCTCCTCCAGATAGATCACATACTCCTTCAACTCCTTGGGCATCTGAGAAAAATCTTCAACCTTGTCCAATGATTGCTTCCATCCACTTAAGGTATTATAAACGGGCTCTACTTGCTGCTGGTTTAGATCATAGGGAAGTTCGTCTGTAATATCACCATTTGATAGCTTATAGTGGGTACAAACTTTAATCTCCTCAAAATCATTTAGCACATCTGCTTTCATCATGAACAACTGGGTAATTCCATTGATCATTATAGTATATTTCAAGGCAGGCAGGTCCAGCCAACCGCATCGTCTGGGACGACCGGTAGTGGCTCCAAATTCATTTCCAACTTTTCTTAATCTCTCACCAGTATCATCAAACAACTCGGTGGGGAATGGCCCACTGCCTACCCTGGTACAGTAGGCTTTGAATATCCCATATACTTCATTAATTCGAGATGGAGCAATCCCCAAACCTGAACATACACCGGATATCATGGTATTTGAGCTAGTTACAAAAGGATAACTGCCGAAATCAATATCTAATAAGGATCCTTGGGCTCCCTCTGCCAGCACAGTTTGATTGTCACTCAGTGCATGATTTACCAAATACGTAGTATCAGTCAACTGGAACTGCTTTAAATATTCTATTGCCTTGAAGAAAACCTGCTCCTTTTCTTCAAGATCATAGGAAAATTCATAGTAATCAAGAACGTTCCGGTGGCGTTCCACCAATCCCTGGTACCTGGACTTGAAATTAGGATGTAATATGTCCCCCACCCGTAACCCTACTCTAGCTATTTTGTCCTGATAGGTGGGCCCGATACCTTTAAGGGTGCTGCCTATCTTGCCTTCACCCTTTGCTTGTTCGTAACAAGCATCCAGCAACCCGTGTGTGGGCAATATCAATTGAGCCTTATTACTTACAAATAAGTTGTCTATTACGTCAACTCCCATTTGAACCAAGGCTTCAACCTCCTTGCGGAATATCACCGGATCCAATACCACCCCATTTCCAATTACATTTTTAATATCAGACCGGAATACCCCGGAAGGAATTTGATGTAGCACATGCTTTATCCCATCAAACTCCAAAGTATGACCGGCGTTGGGTCCTCCTTGAAATCTGGCAACCATTTGATATTGGGGAGCCAGTACGTCCACAATCTTCCCCTTGCCCTCATCTCCCCATTGAAGGCCTAGCAATACATCTACACTCATTATAAATTATGAATTTTTTAACTCAAGAAATGCCTCATCTTTGCTGTCTACAATAGTGAAGATAGCATTGAGTTTAGTAATAATTAATAACTTCTTTACTTGATCAGACGGGTTAATTAATACCACTTCACCGTCCACATTTCTAAACTTCGTCAATAGGGAAATCAACACACCGATTCCACTACTGTTAATAAAACGGACTTCTGAGATATCTATGGCGCAATGTATTATATCATTGTTTACCTGTTCGTTAGCCAACTCCATGAGCTCAGGCCCACGATTCTCTCCTATCAAGTCTCCCTTTAATGTAAGAATACAAACAGAATCCTCTATATCATATTGGTACTTCATTTTTTCTTATTTTGACAATTTTTGTCCTCACATGTGGCATACAAAAGCAGACTATGGTGTAATACTTTAAACTTCAATAAATCGCCTACTGTGGTTTGAATATTTTGAATCCTGGGATCGCAGAATTCTACTACTTTGTGACAATCAGTGCAAATTAAGTGATCATGCTGTTTAAATCCGTAGGATTTTTCATATTGAGCAAGATTTTGTCCGAATTGGTGTTTGCTAACTAAGTCACATTCCATCAATAAATCCAAAGAATTGTATACGGTAGCTCGGCTTACCCGATAGTTCTTATTCTTCATGCTTATGTAAAGAGAATCTACATCAAAATGCCCAGCTTTACTGTATATTTCTTCGAGGATTGCAAAACGCTCTGGCGTCTTCCGCAATCCCCTATTTTCTAAATAGGCAGTAAATATTTTCTTTACCTCACCAATTATGTCTTTATTAAAACCCATAAGTTACTGAGCAAATATATGTCATATATAAGTATTATTTTCATTTGCCAGTATCGATTCTAGTCACCTTTACCACCCCATTCACTTTCTGCAACTTTCTAATCATCACTTCAAGATGTCCTGTGTGCTGCACATACAGGGTGATTTTTCCCTCAAATATTCCCAGATCAGTTTCAATGGCCATTGCACGCATGTTTACCTTTAACTCCCCAGAGATAATGTTGGTTACATCATTGATTAATCCCACACGATCTGTTCCGATAATCTTCAAGACGGTTAAAAATGCATTATCCATTTGTGAAGACCACTTGGCTTTAACCACTCTGTAACCATAGTTTGACAATAGTTTCGAGGCATTCGGGCAACTGGTACGATGTACTTTTATTCCTTCATTCACGGTCACAAACCCGAATACATCGTCCCCTGGGATTGGGTTGCAGCATTTTGAAATCCGGTAATCCACCCTATCCATGTCTTCTCCTATCAAAAGTATATCACTTTGCTTCTCCCTGACTTTGGTCAATTGTTTCTGAAATGAGGCAGCATCTTCAATACGGTCTTTGGGATCCTTGGGAATGATGGATCGCGCAGCCTTAAATTGTTTAATTTCTGTGGAATCAATAACCCCTTTTCCTACCTTATAGTAGAAATCAAGCACAGTACGTTCGTCAAAGTAAGCCCTAAGCTGCTCTACGGTTTCATTGTTAAGCCGTAGTTTCATTTGCCTGAGTTTTCGCCTGACAATCTCCTTACCTTCGCCCGCCGCAGCTTTTCGTTCTTCTTTTAAAGCATCTTTTATACTGGATCTGGCTTTTGAGGTGATTACAAATTTTAGCCAGTCTTCGTTTGGTTTCTGCTTTTTTGAAGTAAGCACCTCCACCTGGTCGCCATTTTTTAATACATTGTTCAATGGCACAAGTCGCTGATTCACCTTGGCCCCCAGGCACTTATTGCCTACTTCTGTATGAATTTCGAAGGCGAAATCTAATGCGGTAGCTCCATGAGGCAAAGTTTTCAATTCCCCTTTTGGCGTAAATACAAATACCTCTTCATGGAATAAATTCGATCTGAAGTCATCAACAAATTCAATAGCGGAGCTATTGGACTGTTTCAACATTTCTCTCACTCTGGAAATCCATTGTTCTAATCCTGAAGACTGGCCATTGCCTGAATTATCTTTATATTTCCAGTGGGCAGCATAACCTTTTTCAGCAATATCGTCCATCCTTCTGGCCCTGATCTGTACTTCCACCCATTGACCTGGACTGCTCATTACCGTAGTGTGAAGCGATTCGTACCCATTTCCTTTTGGGGTGCTTATCCAATCTCTTAGGCGGTCGGGGTTTGGTTGGTAAAAATCCGTTACAATAGAATAGACTTTCCAACAATCCGCTTTCTCATTTTCGGGTTCGCTATTGAGTATAATGCGAACAGCAAACAGATCATAAACCTCCTCAAAAGGTATATTCTGCTTTCTCATTTTATTCCATATGGAATAGATGGATTTAGTTCGTGCTTTTATCTCAATATCAAACCCCTGCTCTTTCAGCTCTTTTTTAATCGGGCGAATGAATTTATTCACGAAACGATCTCGGGCTTCCTTGGTAGCAATAATTTTTCCGGCGATTTCGATGTATTGCTCGGACTCCGTATACTTCAGACAGAGATCCTCCAGTTCCGTTTTTATGGCATACAGGCCCAGGCGGTGGGCTAATGGCGCATATATATATATGGTCTCAGACGCCACCTTTAGCTGCTTGTTATGGGGCATACTTGCAAGTGTGCGCATGTTGTGCAGGCGATCGGCCAACTTGATTAATATCACCCGAACATCATCCGACAAAGTCAAAAGCATCTTTCGGAAGTTCTCCGCTTGTTCTGAAGTGCCCTGGTCAAATACACCAGATATTTTAGTAAGGCCATCTATGATTCTGGCTACCTTAGACCCAAAATCCCTTTCAACGTCTTCGATTTCTAAGTCTGTATCCTCCACCACATCATGTAATAGTGCAGCTACTATAGAAGTGGTACCCAGTCCAATTTCATCGATCGCAATCAACGCTACATCCAAGGGGTGATAAATGTAGGGCTCGCCTGTACGTCGGCGCATATCCTTATGTGCTTCCAGTGCAGTATTAAAAGCAATACGGATGGTCTTGGCGTCATCATCTTTCAAAAAAGGTTTAGCACGCCTTAATAAACGACGGTATCGTTTTATTATCTCCTTTTTTTCGTCTTCTACATCAATGGTAATCATGAAAAATGAAGCGAGGGTTTACATACATCTATTACTTAATCCTTCATTGTGAATGTTAAAAAATTGGGCTAACTTTGCCCTTCCAATTTAAAAATGCGGATGTGGCGAAATTGGTAGACGCACTAGACTTAGGATCTAGCGCCTTACGGCTTGGGGGTTCGAGTCCCTTCATCCGCACCGCAAAGCCCTCAATCACCTAATTGAAAGTTATATTTGGGATTGAGGGTTTTTAGTCTTATTTGTATCAAACAAAGTTATTTCAATGGTTATTACATTAGATCGGCGAAAATCCAATGAAGCCCTAATTAAAATTACGTTAAAGGAAGGGGATTATCAACCCCAAGTAACACAAAAAATAAAAGAGTATAGCAAGAAGGCTCAGATTAAAGGGTTCCGTCTTGGAAAGGTTCCAATCGGACTAATAAAGAAGATGTATGGAAAGACATTTTTGGTTGATGAAATAAACAAAAAGCTCTCCAGCTCCCTATCCGAATATATCAAGGAACAAGATCTGAAAATATTAGGTGATCCCTTACCTAATATGGGAAAAAGCGAAACCATAGACTGGGACAATCAAGAGGAATTTGAGTTTGAATACAATATCGGCCTGGCTGGAGATTTCAAATATGATCTTTCCAAAAAGCGAAAAGTCACTGAATACGCTATTAAAGTAGATCAAAAGATGGTGACCGAAGAGCTAAAGGTTATCAGGAAGAATTATGGAGAACGGGTTAGCGTGGATCAATCTGAAGCAGACGATATGCTTCAGGGAGCCTTGGTTGAAGAAGCTCAGAATATTAAAAATGAGGTCACCTTTCCTATCCAACAGGTGGAGAAAAAGGAACGAAAACATTTCATTGGAAAAAAACCAGGAGATTCAATCACTTTTAAGCTCGCCAAAGCAATCAAAGACACTGAGTACCAAGCACGATTGCTGGATCGATCTGAAGAAGAGTTAGCAGAGATGAACGTTTCAGAAGTAGTTTTGAATATAGCAGATATCCTTCGATTAGAGCCTGCTAAACTGAATCAGGAGTTCTTTGATAAATTATTTGGTAAAGATCAAGTCAAAAGCGAGAAAGACCTCACGGAGAAGATTAGGGAACACCTGGTCAGCAATTTCCAAAAGGAAACAGATATTTTTCTAACCCATACTATTCGCAAAGAGATTTTGAAAGCCACCAAAATGGAACTGCCTGATGAATTCCTGAAGCGTTGGTTGGTAGTGTCCAATGAAGGTAAAGTAAGTGCGGAAGACGTAGCAAAGGACTATCAGAATTATGCCGAAGAGATGAAATGGAACCTTATTCTTAATCGAATTGCTGAGGATAATCAGATTAACGTAGAAAACGACGAGGTCATTTCAAATGCAAAAGAACTGATAACCGCCCAATTGGCATCTTCAGGGTTAGCCGGTCAAATGGATGATCAGCTTGACGCATTTGCAGACAATTACTTAAAAGGTAATGAAGGTCAAAACTATCTTCAGGTGTTCAACCAAGTACGAACCGAAAAGATAATGAACCTCATCCGTGACAAGATCAACATTTCAAAAAAGGAGGTAAACCTTGATCACTTCAAAAAAGAAGCAGCCAAATAGACCATGTGCTTTCCACGGCAAAAAAGGACTTTTTAGCAGTGGCTTTTTTGTTAATATTGTAAACCTTTTTGAACTAAATGAGTTAGTTTTAATTCCAATCAACTAATTACTAATGATCGATAAAAACGAATTCAGGAAATTTGCCGTGAAAGGTCAAAACATCAGCGGTAGTGCTTTTGATAGTTATGTTCAACATATTGAAAGCATGACCCGATCGGTAATTGAAGAACGCCCCACCAACTTTCGGGAAATAGATGTTTTTTCAAGGTTGATTATGGATAGAATCATATTTCTGGGCCTGCCGGTTGATGATAATATCGCTAATATCATCACTGCTCAACTATTGTTTTTGCAATCCACAGATGCAAAAAAAGAGGTCATGTTATATATTAACAGTCCCGGAGGATCTGTAACGGCCGGTTTGGGGATTTACGACACCATGCAATACATTACTCCGGAGGTTGCCACCATATGTACCGGACTGGCTGCCTCTATGGGAGCAGTTCTACTTGCAGGAGGAGCTCCCGGAAAACGATCGGCCCTACCTCATTCAAGGATTATGATTCACCAACCATCAGGCGGGATGCAAGGTCCTTCATCAGATATGGAAATTTCACTGAAGTTGATCCTATCTTTGAAAAAGGAGTTGTATGAAATCCTCGCTCAGCATAGTGGCAAAAAGGTAGGAGAAATAGAAAAAGACTCTGATAGAGACTACTGGATGACCACCAAAGAGGCGAAATCCTATGGTATAATCGATGAGATTCTAACTAAATCCTGATCTGTCAGGCTTCAAATCCGTTTTATTTTAGTATATTAAATATATGGCACAGGTAACCTGTTCATTTTGCGGTCGAAATAAAAAAGATGTTGATCTTATGATTTCTGGGATCAATGCACATATTTGTGACAAGTGCATCACCCAAGCTCAACAGATTCTTTCTGAAGAACTCAAAACCAAAGGGAATGGGGCATCGGCACCAAGCTTTAACCTAATTAAGCCGGTAGAATTAAAAAAATATCTGGATCAATATGTAGTGGGCCAGGACGAGGCCAAAAAGGTTATTTCTGTGGCCGTTTACAATCACTACAAACGTTTGATGCAGCAACGCACTGATGAAGAAGTGATTATAGAAAAATCAAATATCATCATGGTCGGAGAAACCGGTACCGGCAAAACCTATCTTGCACGTACCCTGGCTAATATCCTTCAGGTACCATTTTGTATCGCGGACGCCACGGTTTTAACAGAAGCAGGGTACGTTGGCGAGGATGTCGAAAGTATCCTTACCCGATTACTTCAGGCTGCCAATTATGATCTGGAAGCTGCAGAAAGAGGAATTGTATACATAGATGAACTTGATAAAATTGCTCGAAAATCCGACAATCCTTCAATTACCAGGGATGTAAGTGGAGAAGGGGTACAGCAGGCACTACTCAAATTGTTAGAAGGGACTTCTGTAAATGTACCTCCTCAAGGTGGTCGTAAACATCCTGATCAAAAAATGATCTCAGTAAATACTGAAAACATTTTATTTCTCTGTGGAGGGGCATTTGACGGCATTACCAGAACCATTGCCAATCGCTTGAATACACGGCCTCTTGGGTTTGCTACCAATGAAGAAAGCAACCAGCAAGGAGACCTGGATGAAGAAAACCTACTGCAATTTGTAAACCCCAAAGACCTTAAAAGCTTTGGGTTAATACCTGAACTCATTGGTAGACTGCCGGTATTGACCTATCTTAATCCACTATCTAAAGAGGTTTTGAAAAAGATACTGGTGGAACCAAAGAATGCTCTTACCAAACAATATGTTAAATTGTTTGAAATGGAGGGGGTTGAGCTAGAATTTAAACCTCAAGCGCTGGATTACATAGTTGACAAAGCGGTTGAATTCAAACTAGGCGCACGTGGTCTTCGCTCAATTTGTGAAGCGATCATCACTGATGCTATGTTCGAAATACCTTCTGAAAAAAGCATCAAGACACTAGCCATCACTTTGGACTATGCCCGATCCAAAATTGAGAAATCGAAATTCAATAAGTTGAAGGTTGCTTAGCTGGTTGCAAAAATTCAATAATTAGCCTCGCCGTTTCCTGTGAGGCTTTCTTATTTCCTAACAATATTTTTACTTTCCTATATCCTGCTTGTTGGCTGATTAATGCAGGGCTTTCCACCAATAGCTCTTTAAGGTGCTTGATGATATTTCCTTTATGAAACTCCTTCTGGATTAATTCAGGAACCACCATTTGCCTCACAATTAAATTCACCAAAGAGAGATAGGGAACCTTGATCAGGGCACGGGCAATCCAATAGGAAAGCCAACTGGTTTTATAACAGACCACCTGTGGAACATCAAATAAAGCAGTTTCCAAGGAGGCAGTACCTGATGTTACTACTGCTACACTGGCCACCGACAATAGCTCATATGCCTTATTGGTCACTATGACCACCTCATCTAATCTATGTGCGTCTTGGTAATACTCAGTAGGTATATTATCTACCGCAGCCACCACAAATTTGTATTGTGGAAATTCTGATACCAGTTCTAGCATTTCCTCTAGCATATGCTTAATTTCTTGACGACGACTGCCGGGCAAAACCGCAATTATCGGTTTATCTCCACTTTGAATGGTACTGTGGAATTCAGGAGGTGTATGGAATTTATTGATACTATCTACCAGAGGATTACCCACATAATCGACCTGGTACTGATATTGCTCATAGAATTGTTTCTCAAAAGGTAGTATGACAAACATCCGATCAACATATCGTTTAATTTTGAACGCTCTTTTACGGTTCCATGCCCAAAGTTTAGGTGAAATAAAATAGCACACCTTTAAGTGGTTCTTATGCGCAAACTCCGCAATTCGCAAATTAAATCCTGGATAATCGATCAGTACCACAACATCCGGCTGATATTCCAATAGATCTTTCTTGCAGAAATCCAGGAATTTCTTAATGGACCGCAGGTTGGTAAATACCTCCCAAAAACCCATAAAAGATAAATCCTTGTAATGCACCACCAGGGATCCCCCTGCCTGCTCCATTAAGTCTCCACCCCAACACCGAATCTCTGCAGATTTATCCTGTAATTTCAGCTGGTGTATTAAATGTGAACCGTGAAGATCGCCTGACCGCTCACCCGCAATAAGATAGTACTTCATAATTTGGAGCGATCTGGCCCAAAATATTCCACAAAGTTACGGGGAGTTTCATACAGTTTGATAGCATGAAGCTGCCCCAGTTGGGTAATTTTTGGTATTTCACTTACAAGCAATTTCCATATTTCCTGGGCCAGAATTTCAGTACTGGGCATCTTTCCCATCATAAAAGGCACGTCCAGGTTAAGGTTTTTATGATCTAAAGGCTCAATCACTTTTTCCCTGATGAGCAGGCTTAGTTGCTTAAGGTCAACCACAAATCCAGTATCCGGGTCAGGCTCTCCGGCAACGGTTACTATCAGATTGAAATTATGTCCATGCCAGTTTTCATTGGCACAAGGGCCAAATACTGCAATATTTTTCTCCCTACTCCAATTGGGATTAACTAGCTTATGAGCTGCATTAAAGTGCTCCTGACGACTGAGATATATCATGATCGCTCAAAGATACAAAATGAGCAGCAGTGTTTGAATTAATACCCACTGGTACCAAATGGGTATTCCAAAAGCCAATTGTTTGATACTTTATTCTTCATCGTATGGTTGATCTTCAATAGCAAAACCCGAAAGCCATGATCAAAATGAAGAATATTTTTACTTTAATACCATTCTGGTGACCCGGGACCCTGAACTTGTGTTAAGACGGACCAGATAAATCCCTGCAGCATGATTGCTCCGGTCACGATGCCAGGAAAATGCTCCCGGACCTT
>QIMC01000145.1 GCA_003232185.1 Flammeovirgaceae bacterium
CCCACAGCTCATCAAAATACGCTTCTGCATCATTAAAACCATAATCTTTAATCTCCACATTAAATTCTTCCTGACCGGTTAACCCTGCTTTAGTTAAATTGCTGCTGCCGGTTACAAACTGACCAGCCATGTTCTGTATTTCAGCCTGTTCACTATTGAGTTTGAACAGGTATAGCTTGGCGTGGTTAGGGTTTTCTGTTTTGCGAATAAGAAGCCTGCCCTCGTGAAGCATTTTTATAAAGAAGGACACTTGGTTGTAAAAAGCCTCGGTATCCATTTCTTCATTATTCAAAGCATGGCCTAATGACGACATGAACTGGTTAAAATGATCATCTTGTGAGAAGCCGTCCTCGGGTGAAGCATGTTCTATGATACTTAACGAACTTAGTGCTTTAGGCCAACCAGCAGCTTCAACTTAATGTTTTCATCGGCTTGCAATCCGGTATAGAGCTCCTGCCAACCAGAGAAATAGAAGAAGCCTACCAGAAATTTTAACTCATCACTGATAGAAATAAGTGTGTTAAGGCGATTTTTAAGCTTTTGTTGCCCGGGATTATTGGTAATAAAGTTATTGGCCATTATTGATTTTAAGCTTATTAATTTGTTCTACAATTATTTTAACTTCTTTAATGAGTTGCTTGAATGTGGGCACATCTCCAAGAATCATTTCTGTACTCATAGTTTTATAATCATCCTCCCATTCTTTCATGTTGTCTTCCGGAGGGATTGGATCTAAATAAGGTGGAAAATGAGTTGAGTAGTTTATTTCGCCAATCTTGGCAAATACTTGTCTGTGTGACACAAGGGCTTTATATAACTCCACATCTTCCAGGGCAATTTTGATGAAATCCGTTTTGGATATCTGGTAAATATCATACAAGTGGCGGCTTAATCGGGCAACCCTTCGGTTCTCAACAGATCTTTGAAAATTCTCATGCAACAGGAAGATCTTTTCGAGAAAAGTTTTTTCTACATTAACAGTTGGCACCTTTACCGGCTCATCCGCAAATTCTTTGTCAGGAAATTGTTGAGCAATGAATGACTTTATTTCTCTGTCTGTATGTGGCTCATGCATTGATCTGCCGCCAATCTCTAATGTTACCGCAGGTTTTACATATTGCGTATGTTTTGTGAGGTTATCATACTCTACGAAAACCCTGAATGGATCATGATCACTGGTAGTATTTTCCTCAAGTTTTATATTTACCGGCAAATCACTCATTCTTTCTGTTAATTCCGGAAAGAAGGTTTCTTCAACATATTTATGTGCCGTTTTCCTTAGATTATTCACCTTTGTTCTACTCGGTCGTACATCCTCAAACCCAAAGAATTTAGGATCAAGTGCCAGGTCTATATCCTCAGAAAAACGATTTATAATCCCCCACCCTTTGCTTAAAGAAGTGCCTCCTTTGAATACTAAATTAGGTGCCACTTCCATGGAAAATACTTCTCTCAGGCAATGGGTTACCCAAAGGTCTTTTTCTGCCACATAGTCCGGGATGCCCATTGCTGCTGACGTGGCAGTGATTACCCCCTTTTTATCTTTATTGCTTAACTTAAGCCAGTTCTTCATTCTATAGTGCTTCACGCATTATCTTTCGTATCCATTCCGGTGCCAGGCGGATATCATGTTGCAGATGATTCGGGTTTTCTTTGCGCAATAATTCTATTACTCGTTTTTTCTGTTCTGCTGTATAGTTCTCCTTGCCTATCTCTTTTAATGCCTGTATAGCCAATACACTGGCTTCTCCTCGTATGGCTAACTTTTTAGCAGTGGTTTTTTTAAATACGATTTTACCGTTCCCCACTTGCAGGCTTCTAGGGGAGCCATCTGTTAGATACACTACCTGTAGTGGCACCTGAGTACTCAGCCCTATTTGATATAGTGCCATAGCGCCTGTGGGGATAATTTTGGCACGATCGCGTCTTGCTATCGCTTCGGCAATTTCATTTATGGAGGGCGGTATTTCCCCGAGCAATGCAGACGTTTTGGGCCGGGTATAGATACCCCTTGCCACACGATTAATTTCTCCTTTCTCTACCAGCCTTTCCAATGCTTTGTTTGCCGCTTTGGAGGTGCCAAACTGGGTAAAATCATCATTGAAAAATAGCGTTCCCCTACCCGCTTTCTTAATTTTGGTAAGTATTTTACTTTCAATGATTTGCATTACTATTTATTGTGTTTTATGTCGCTAATTTAGTAAATATTGGCGACAAGATCAGCTTTTTCATACGCATCTTTGCTAAAGGGTATATCCGGATCTACCAGGCAGGCCTCCTCATACGTAAGATGATACAGCTTATACACCATCAAATCTATCTGATCTTCTTCATGATTTGTTTCAAGATTGGATAGCTTTTTTTCTATTATTGATTGAACCTTCAATTCCATTATTTTTTCAATTTTACTATTTGGATATGGGACTGGAGATTCCGGTCATGTTGACCACCCTATACCGGTTTATGTTGACCAGTCATTTTGATGTATAAAAAAAGAGTGCTTCATCAGCTATTTTGTTAAACAAATTTATTGATTTATTTCAGTTAATAATTGTGGTTTTTCGATTGATTTCTTTTTCCTCATAGATTCACCGCTTAGTTCAATGCGATGAGCCTGATGGATAAGTCTATCCATGATGGCATCGGCTATGGTTTTTTCTCCAATTATATCATGCCATCCACTGACCGGAAGTTGAGATGTGATAATAACAGATCCTTTTCGGTGCCTGTCTTCAATAATTTCCAACATGGCAAATCTACTTTGATTATCCAGTGGCTGAAGGCCAAAATCGTCTATTATAATCAGTTCTTGACGCTCTATCTTAGCCAGTTCCTTTAAATAAGATCCGTCTGCTTTAGCCATTTTTAATTTAGCAAAAAGCCTGGTAGAGTTAAAATACATAACACGATATGTTTCAATACAAGCCTGATACCCTAAGGCCGTTGCAATATAACTCTTGCCAACACCTGTACTTCCAGTAATCAGAATGTTTTGATTGCCTTCAATAAAGTCACCGGTTAACCGTAATAGTTTGTTCTTGTCCAGGTTTCTTTCTTTGCCATAGGCTATCTTTTCAATAGATGCCTTGTACCTAAACCGGGCGTTCTTGATATTTCGATTGATCCTACGGTTGTGCCTGTCGTCCCATTCTGCATCAATGAGTTGGGCGACAAACTGATCTATCGTGTAGTCATCTGTCTTAGCTGTCTCAATAGCTGTTTTAAATGCCCCATGCATCCCATAAAACCTCATGCTGTTCATTTTTGATAATGTGGTTTGATTCATTTCACTATTATTTATTAGTTATTTATAATACTTTTTCCCCCTGATGTTATCATGATGAGGCAATTCTTGCTGCTCATCGCTGTTTTGCTCCATCTTATCCAACCCCTTTTCCAAGATGTTCTGTACTATTTTGTAATTGTACAATCCGTATTCCAAGGCTCTTGTACAGGCGTTTATCAGGCGATCCTTTCCTACCTTTTTGGTTAGGGATAATATGCCCATACAGCTCTTGTACGCTTGTTCAGGATGTTGTTTCTTTTCCAGTATATTGATAATGAGTCGCTTTACATTTTCATCAATCGATTCCCCCCAGTTGATAAATCGTTGTGGTGTCCATTCAGTAATGAACTGATGGGTAGAGGCCAGGTGCTCTTTGGTTGTCGTATAGTTATACCGGCTCTTGGCCCTGGGATGAACAGCGATCCGGTTATACTTGTAATAAACCTCTACGGTTTTTGAGCTGTACAGTAGTTTTACTTTTTTGCGGATGTACTTGTATGGGACACTATAGTAGTGCTTGTCTTCACCCAGTAGTACATGGCCGTTTTGCATTACTGTAGCGATCGCCTGATGTTTTATCTCATACCGCAGCTGTGGCAGCAGAGAAAGCTTATGGCTCTCTATTTCTTCGAAAAGGTCTTTTCTGCTATACACCTTACTGGTAAATTTAGCTTTGTTGTGCTTTTCCAACCCTTGCCATATAGCCTGGTTAAGTGTTTCAAGATCAAAAAATGTTTCGTTTCTCAGTAAGCTGTATATTCGGGTATACAGTATTTTTACAGCCCCTTCTACCAACGCTTTATCCCTTGGTTTATAAGCCCTTGCAGGTAAAATGGTGGTTCCGTAGTGTTCAGAAAAATCTAAAAACGTTTCGTTTAATGTGGGTTCATAACGATTGCTTTTAGTTACTGCTGATTTTAAATTATCCGAGACGATAGCCAAGGGGACACCTTGGTAATAATGCATGGCATTTTCTACAGAGACTATAAAGTCTTCCTTCTTCTGGGTCATCGTAGCTTCGGCGTAGGTAAGTTGGCTGGCACCAAGTATGGCTACAAAAAACTCTACTTCAATAACCTCTCCGCTTGTTTGATCTACTAGCTGCAATGTCTTACCTGCATAATCTACAAACATTTTATCGCCAGCTTTATGCACCATGTGCATGACCGGCTTTACATTTATACTTTTACTCCATCGGTTATAATGTTCGCCAAACTGAGTACTTTGAACCCCATCAGGATTCTTCGCCTTGTATTCGCCCCAGAGCAACATCTTGGTGACCCCAGTCTTCTTTAACTCTTTCTCTACATAGGGAAAAAAGGAGTATAGGGCTTTTAGTTTGGGCGATAAGGCTTGTGTTTGCGTCTTAATGAAGAGCTCTTCTAGCTTTGCATCATCCATTTGAGCTAAATCCTCAAAGGTGATCCGTAAAGCAACAAACTGCTTGATATACTTTTTACCGTGTTTCGTGATAGCCTCAGATAATCACTAATAAAACTTTTACTCTTACCCTGGGCATACAGCTTTAATACTATTCTTAATTTATTCATATCTATTGGTTTTCCTGCCATAATTTTGAACTGTTTACTGTTTTACAGCTCGAAATTTATGGCTTCAATAGCTTATGAAAAATTACTCTTTTTAGGTGGTCACAATGCTCCGGAATGGGGTGGTCACAAGGCTCCGGTACCACCTGGTCAGCTTACTCCGGTATAGGGTGGTCAGGATCACCGGTTTTTCCAAATTGAGGTCTTGCTGGTAAAACTCACTGCAGAGGAAGACCTAACATTAGCAGAAAGTGAGTGGATCTGCGGGAAACTTGAATTAATACATAAATCAGAAGACGGATCAACGCTTAACCCTCATGACTATCCTCTCTGCGAGGATGCGCTATTCCGGTTACGGTATATGCTTTATTTCAATAATATTAACGGTTGGTATAAAGCCTTTGATTGGTACGGCGAAATACCACCTGAAAAGAAAGCTAAGGATGTGGCTTTGATTAATCGGCACTATGAATCCTGGAAACATACCATTCAGATAACGAATCACCCGGAGGACCTGCTTCAAAATATTAGTAAGGAAACTCGTCATCATTTCAAGGAAATCCATAGATACTGTAAGCGGCAATTTATTTGGGGCAATCGCAGGGATTATCTTGAGAAATCCATTATTCTACATAGCAAATACATCTATTATTTGACACTAGAATATTATAATGAAAATGATCTCATCGAAATTACAATAGTTGAAGACGAAACTATTAAAATTGATTCGTTTTGCTTTACACATATCCTATTTCGTCATTATTCTAAGATTATAAAGGAATATCAAGTTGGCAAAAGCTATCACGAATTTGGAATTGATTACAAAAATATTCCCAAAGAGCTACTGAGAATCATTCAGGCATATAATGCACTGGACAATACAAATTTTGATGGCCAAAAAATATACTTTTCACTTAAGGGGAATTTATATGCAATCTGGTTTCGAGGAATCAAGAGAGATGTTAGAGGAGGAGAAACTATAAAAGAATTGCGAGTTCAGACTTTATATCCTGTTGAAGACACAAAGGAATTTGAACGAGTAAGCAACCAGTATCCATCAATCTACGTTTCTGGTGATTTTGAATTTCATATGCTGAAATAATTGCCGCACACATTTGCCATTTTTACTCGCCACAGCTTTAAGCACAGGCGGGCCCTCTACCCTTCCCTCCTTCCAAAAATGGCAAAAAAGTGCTTGGTTCTGCATGAAAATAAAGTGAGTTCTCTGAAGATGTGAATTGGCCCTCCCTAAACTATTAATCCCTCCCCTCCCTAAGCTATCTTAACATAACGCAGTACATTATATAACAATCAAGGGGCGTAGCGTTCACGGCCTTATGGCGTGATTAACATAAAATCAGTTCACCAACGCTAAACTATTAATTTCGCCATCCTCCAAAGCTGCCGGTTGGAACTTTCCTTCGTTCCTCATTTGCGGCAGGCATTATGCTATGGACATTATACAACTTGCTGGAGTAGACTTTAAAGAAATTAAATTTCGTCTGCAAGTCCTGTTAAAGCCTAAACATGGCAACAGGTTTATTTCACATTTCCATAGATGGATGGGCAAATCTTTATTCCACAGGTTAGCACTCCGTGGAATCCAAAACTGTCTGTAGGTAAAGTTGCAAAATGGAATAAGTAACAGTTACACTTCCTGACATCTAAATGTTGACTGAAATAACATTCAGATAAGGATTATATTATGTAAATTGAACTAGTCAAATTCACCAAGAAATCCATATAGTCATGAAAGGTATTAGTTTATTTATTCCATTAATGCTTGTTGGCGGTTTGGTTCTAGGATACGATCACATTAGTGATTTAAAGTCCGACTTCAGAGTCGGGGATCCGGAAATTCGGTCGATTAATGCCTTAGCATTCGGTCCTGAGGGAATTATTTTTATAGGTGATTCAAAACGCGCCGAAATCTTTGCCTTGGACACTCATGATCAAACACCTTCAAAGGAGGTGGTGGATATTGCTATGGAAAATATAGACCAGCATATTGCCGCTTTGCTTGGTACCACTTCGGGCGCTGTAGTGATACAAGACATGGCAGTTAATCCTATCTCTCAAACGGTCTATATAGCAGTACATGTGAATGATGGCAAGCCTATTTTATTAAGACTAAATGGTGACCAATTTGAGCATGTTAGTCTCGAAATGGTAAGCCATGCTAAAACTGGTTTGAATAAAGCCGTAAAGGAAGATGCAGTAGATCGACGAGGAAGACCCCTGCGTAAGTGGGCTATTTCTGATCTTGCGTATTACAATGGGAATGTAATGGTTTCAGGATTGTCAAATGAGGAATTTAGCTCAACATTTCGAAGCATTCCATTTCCATTTAATGAAAATCAAGTTCATTCCTCACTTGAAATCTATCATGCTGCGCATGGTCAGTATGAAACACATTCCCCAATCAAGACTTTCATGCCTTATGAGCTTCATGGCAAGACACACCTGATAGCCAGTTATACCTGTACACCTTTAGTAATATTTCCAATGGATGAAATGAAACCCGGAGAGCAGACCAAGGGTAAAACAGTTGCCGAACTTGGCAATCGAAACACTCCCATAGACATTGTCAGCTACAAGAAAGACGGTAAACCGTATATACTATTAGCCAACACCAGCCGAGCACTTATGAAAATAGACCCTTCGATGATTGAAAATTATAAGGATTACCTGGTTGCACCGGTAGAAGAAAATTCAGCAACTGCGGGAGTTGAGTTTATAGCATTACCGTATGTAAATATTCAGCAAATGGATAAGCTCAATGATGATAAAGTGCTGTTGTTGCAACGTATGCCTAATGGCGCACTCAATCTTCATACTGCCAACAGTAGCAGGTTATAGCTTAATTAATGTATCAAGATGCTTTGGTCCGATTTTTATAATCGGACCTTTTTATGTTGGGTAATCCCATGAGTTTAGAACTAACTAGCAAGCTTGGAAAAACCATTACAACCTGTATATCGGTGCTTTTAGTGCTGATATTTAGCACATACCAAGCATTGGCACAAGTAGCATTTGAAGTTTCCCAAGAAAACAAACACTCGGTCCTTTCGACATTTTCCAATGGTGCATTGATAAAGGCCTTAATGATCGGAGAAGTAAACCCAAGAGATATTTTCAAAATATATGTAGGAGCTGAAGAGAAAGAAGAAATTGGAGATAGATCAGCAATTTTAGGAACCTACAGAACTATCCCAGGCCAGATAATATTCGAACCATTAGTGCCTTTTAGTGAAGCACTACCCTATCTCGCAGTTTTCGGGGACAGCATTGAGTACCAATTTCAATTAACTCCGCCTCCAAATAGGCCACCAACGAGACTTTTAGAAGTATATCCTACTACAGATACCGTTCCCGCCAACCTGCTGAAAATATACTTACAGTTTTCCGAACCCATGCGCGAAGGAGAAGTATATGATCGAGTTCGGATTTACGGTCAAAATGGTGATCTAATTAAAAACCCTTTTGTACCGCTTCACCCTGAACTTTGGGATACCAGCGGACGCATGGTAACCCTTTGGCTTGATCCAGGAAGAGTAAAAAGGGCACTGAGTTCGAGGGAAACTTATGGACCTATTATAGAAGATGGTCGAAGTTATCGATTGATGGTGGATACTCTATGGAAGGATGCACATGGCCATACTTTGGAGACTGGTTTTACAAAACCATTTCATGTAATTCCAGCAGACCGCACAAAACCTGAAACCAGAATTTGGCAGCTGACAGTACCTCTATCGCTCACCCAGAATCCATTGATTATCGCGTTTGGAGAGCCTATGGATTTTGCAACAACGCAGCATGCCTTCAGTGTTTGGTCAGCAAAGGGAGAACCCTTAGCCGGATTAACAGAAGTTACCGGAAATGAGAAATTATGGAAATTTGTACCTGAAAAACATTGGATATCAGGAATATATCGATTGAAAGTTTATTCAAAACTCGAAGACTTAGCTGGAAATAATCTCAACAAGGTCTTTGATAGAGATCTTGCCAATGAGTCAATGACACCTTCTGAGCAGGAATTTTATTGGGTTGAATTTGAAGTGCCCGATGGAAAATAAAATCAGGATGAAGTTATGTATTCTTGATTGCCATTTTTTGTGTACTTCAATTTACCGAAAGTTGTGTACTTCTGGTTTCTGGTAACAGATGGCCTGGAATCGTATTTAGAAGTCAATTTCTCCAAATCATTGCAATAGGCAATGTATTGCTCTTCGGATCTTATTATCGTATATGTCTTCATTGTACAATAACGGCAAGGTTATTGAATTAGTTCGCATAAAGCGAACATTGTTGAGCAAAGATTCAAAACTGATTAAGGATTTAGGTGGATTAAGTACCCTGAAAGGTTCTATATAGTCCATAGCACCTCCTAAAGTACTGTCTATAAAAATGTAAATGAAGGCCACTCCCTCTCTCCCATTTTCATTGATAAAAACCTCTAATCACGCTTTCATCAACTCCAGCTTCACAAAATGTTGGGCATATTTGGTGAGTTTATTCACTTCTTCAATCTCCGAATAGCTTTCTCAAAATCATTTTCTTTGGCATTATCCTCTTTCAGACATGCCTGATTGTATTTCTCGTATTTTTCAATGGCTAACTGATCTGCAACCTCCTTGGTCACTGTACCGGTATTTTGCAGTATTTCCTGGCTGTTAAACTGTAAAAAAGCATCCAACTTTTCTCGCCAGTCTTTGGTAAACATCTGTCGATGATTTTGAGCCTGTAACTCTGCATAGTCCAGATACATGGTCACAATCCTATTGAGCGCGTCCAGTTCCTTTTTGCTTAAATAGTTTTTAGAAATCGTAACATCACTTTTTCTAACTTTATTTCCCTTCCATGTGGTTAGCCCCATGTTCTCCTTGGAAGTATCACTTCTTATTTTGATAATCTCGGCAGCCGTATACCCCGAGGCAGCAAACAACAATTTGTTTTGGACAACCTTAAAAAAGGTTTCTGTTTCCTCTGATTTCGGATCATAGTCCACGGCCAAAGCATAGATATCGGTAATCTTTCTATAAAAACGCTTCTCACTCGAACGAATATCTCGAATTCGTTCAAGCAATTCATCGAAGTAGTCCTTACCGAATGGGTTATCAGGATTTTTAAGTTTTTCATTGTCCAGTACAAACCCTTTTACAATGAGTTCTTTTAATTGCCGTGTTGCCCAAACCCTAAAGTGCGTGCCCCGAATAGAATTGACCCGATACCCCACAGAAATGATCATATCGAGATTGTAAAACTCCAACTCTCGGTTTACAGTTCGTTCCCCTTCTTTTTGAACTGTTGCAATTTTTGCAACAGTTGCCTTTTGCTGTAGTTCATCTGTTTCAAAAATGTTTTTGATATGTCGGGATATACCACTTTTATCGATCC
>QIMC01000368.1 GCA_003232185.1 Flammeovirgaceae bacterium
AAAGGTCTGGGTACTATTGCTAAAATTACCAGGGAGTCGGTGATACCAGATCAGGAACTTAGCATCAGTCGAGGTGGTATTGCACCCTTAGGGGAATACCGGGACATATGGATCTTTAAGAAATTAAATTCCATACTTAAGCGTTATGGAGCCAATATAACCACGCCGATCAAGGATTTATCAACGGAAGTTTTCGAGATCATCTTGTATGGGAACGGAGTTCCGGTGGCGGTAGAATCGGTAAAGTATCCCGGGAGACAATGGCATACGAAATTCGAGGGTATAATAAACTTCCTTGAGAAACAAAGAGAAACCGGATCAGAAAAAATTCAATCCTGGATCAGGGATTTCACACAGGTGACTAATTGTCCGGAATGCAATGGAAGTCGATTAAGAAAGGAGTCGCTCCATTTCAAAATAGACGGGAAGAACATTGCTCAGCTTGCAGAAATGGATATCCAACAGCTCCATGAATGGCTGAAAGGACTGGAGGATCGATTGGGTCCCAAACAGAAGATCATAGCAACAGAGATCCTGAAGGAACTGCGAAAGCGTCTTATCTTTCTGGTTAATGTGGGTTTAAACTATTTACACCTTAACAGACCCTTACGTACTTTATCCGGTGGAGAATCACAGCGTATTCGGCTGGCCACTCAGATTGGGACTCAATTAGTGGGTGTATTATATATTCTTGACGAACCGAGTATTGGTTTGCATCAGCGAGACAATAAAAAGCTCATTCAAGCCCTCAAAGATCTGAGGGATCTGGGGAATTCGGTAATGGTGGTAGAACATGATAAAGAGATGATGCTCAGTGCAGACTATATCGTGGATGTTGGGCCAGGAGCAGGCAGACATGGAGGTACCATCGTTGCACAAGGAAGTCCCGACCAGTTCTTGCAACAGAATAGCCCTACCGCAAAATACCTGATTGGTGAGGAGCAAATTCCGGTGCCAAATGTCAGGCGTAAGGGGAATGGGGAGGCTCTGAAATTATTCGGTGCCACAGGCCACAACCTATGCAATATTGATCTGGAGTTGCCACTGGGTAAAATGACTTGTATCACTGGAGTCTCAGGAAGTGGAAAATCGTCCTTAATACATGATACCTTGATCCCTATCCTTAAAAGGAAATTCTACAAATCGAGGAAAGAACCGTTGCCGTTTAGAAATATAGAAGGAGTTGAGAACCTGGACAAAGTAGTTGAAGTAGACCAAAGCCCCATTGGAAGAACGCCTCGCTCCAACCCGGCAACTTATACTTCTGTATTTACTGACATCCGCGCGGTGTATACAAATTTGCCAGAAGCAAAGATTAGGGGCTATAAAGCTGGCAGGTTCTCATTCAATGTAAAGGGAGGCAGGTGTGAAACTTGTCGTGGGGGTGGAATGAAGCTGATAGAAATGGATTTCTTACCTGATGTGCTAGTCCCCTGCGAGACTTGCAAGGGAAAAAGATATAATCGCGAAACACTGGAAGTGCGTTTTAAAGGGAAGTCAATTTCAGATGTACTGGATATGACCGTAGAAGAAGCCGTAATTTTCTTTAAATATCAACCAAAAATTCTAAGGAAGATAAATACCTTAAATGATGTGGGGCTCGGTTATATTAGTTTAGGGCAACATGCTACTACTCTATCAGGAGGTGAAGCGCAAAGGGTTAAACTCTCATTAGAGCTGTCAAAGAGAGATACCGGGCGTACACTTTATGTATTAGATGAACCAACTACCGGATTGCATTTCCAGGATATCAGGAACTTATTGCTTTTGTTGGATAAACTGGTGAGCAAAGGTAATACTGTTTTGATCATAGAGCATAATTTTGACATAATTAAAGTAGCGGATCACGTTATTGACCTGGGGCCGGAGGGTGGAATGGAAGGAGGTCGAATAGTTTGCTCAGGTACCCCGGAAAAAGTGGCTGCAAACAAGAATGGATACACTGCTCAATTTTTACGAGAGGAATTGAACGGGGCATAAAAAAACCCTGACGGTGACCGCCAGGGTTAACCAAAACATTAAAATCTATCAACTATGAACTTCTCGTTCTCTATAATAAACCGAAAACTCTCTATTTAGTTCCCGGGAAAGTAAAAACAACTGAAATTTGATTACTATAATCCAGGTTCAATGACCTGACGGAGTAAATATCAGTAGAAAAAATACTGGCTAAAATTCTCAAAACGTCCTAACTTAAGGAAGAAAATTGAGCATGAACAAAACCATAACATATTGGATTTGTCAAATTACAGGGTGGTCTTTATACGCTCTTTTTAGCCTCTTTCTATTTGCACTGGCAGAGGGAGAATTGATGCGTACTCAAGTAGTTGCCCAATTTCTGCTTACTGGTTATTATATTTTCTCCACCCATATGTACAGAAATTTAATTGTGCGATGGGGTTGGCTGAGTATCCCAAGTGCCAGATTGATCCCAAGGATCATTCTGACCTTAATAATCCTAAGCCTCAGTTGTTTCCTATTTGAACTTCTTTTCAATACTTCACTGGGTATCACTGTTGAATCTGACGACTCACTGGGATGGGTGATTGCCCAGTTCTTTGGAAGCCTTTTTCTGTATTTTATTTGGTCTCTGGTCTATTTCTTTTATCACTATTTTGAAGACTATAAGTCGGCTTTACAGTACCAGGCAAGCATAAATGAAATCCAATTAAACAAGTTGAAGTCACAGCTCAACCCACACTTTATCTTCAATGGATTAAATAGTATCAGAGCGTTGATTGATGAAAACCCTCAAAAAGCCAAGATGGCAGTAACTCAATTATCAAACATTCTCAGAAACACATTGGGAATGAATGAAAAAAAACTAATCAACTTTACCGAGGAGCTGCGAATGGTCAGAGACTACCTGGATTTAGAAACCGTTCGATACGAAGAACGATTGGAGACCATCCTTGATATTCATCCAGAGTCCCACCGTTTTGTTGTTCCTCCTTTGATGGTACAAACCTTAGTTGAGAATGGGATTAAGCATGGAATCGCAAACCTGGTAGACGGAGGTGTATTGAAATTAACTACCCAAGTGAACAGCAGGGATCGGGAGATGAAGATCATAATCAAAAACAGTGGGCAATACAACCACGGACCACAGAGTAAAAAGACCGGATACGGGATTGCAAACACCATACAAAGGCTGAAATTACTCTATGGCGATAAAGCAAAGTTCAGTATTTTCAATCTGGACAAAGATTTTGTAGTAACTGAAGTTATAATTCCCGAACATTAACCAATATGAAAGCATTAATCATCGATGACGAGCGCCTGGCTCGTAAGGAACTTATTTCACTATTGTCCGATACAAAAGAGATCACAGTAGTTGGAGAGGCAATCAATGTAGATGATGCATACCAAAAAGTGTTAGCATTAGACCCAAATTTGCTTTTTTTAGACATTCATATGCCTGGAAAAACGGGGTTCGATCTTTTAGAAATGTTGGATGCTGTGCCGCATGTTATTTTTACCACTGCCCATGATGAGTATGCCTTACAGGCCTTTGAAGTAAATGCTTTTGATTATTTACTGAAACCCATCCAACAAGAGCGCTTACAGGAAACCCTTCAAAAGTTAATAAGTACTCACATCGAAGCCCCATTTGATTCTAATAAGCAGCCCAAGAGCTGCAAATTGAGTGCAAACGATCAGGTCTTTGTCAAAGATGGTGACCGGTGCTGGTTTGTAAAGTTGTCGGAGGTACGTCTTTTTGAATCTGAAGGTAATTATATAAAAGTCTTTTTTGACGATAATCGTCCAATGATACATAAATCGCTGAATGCGCTGGACGAAAAACTTGATGATCGTTCATTTTTCCGTGCCAGCAGGAAACACATTATTAATCTGAATTGGATTGATAAGATTGAGCCCTGGTTCAATGGTGGATTGATGGTGCAGCTAAAAGGGGGTCAAAATGTAGAAGTAAGCAGAAGGCAGGCATCTCGATTTAAGGAGTTGATGAGCTTATAACTAACTGCGAACCATTGAAATTAGTTCTGACTCGATGCCCCAGTCTTTGGCTAGTCTTAGCATGGCTGTGGCCTCCATTTCAGTAGTATAACCTTTTTGATAATTTGCCTTCCATACCTGATCCAGGTAGTACAATCTTTTGTCCTTATTTAACTTGCCCAAGGTATCCTTTAGATGGGTTCTTGCCCGATCGAAAGCAGTGCTGTAGTCACTGGCAATAAACTCATTTGCCCATTTCAACTCACTAGAGGCATCAAGTTTCTTGGCAGTCCGTTCCAGAATTTGAGCTTCATCCTCATCCAGTCCATGGTAATGAAATATCATGGACTTTAAGAGCAGGAAAGACTTTTTTTCTTCACTGTACATGTGGGATCAATGAGTATGATACAAATATAAAATAATTTGACCTATTTCAATATTTATTTGGAACTTCCGGATACCAATGGATAGAGTACCGGCTGGTAGTCATTTCACTCAATGATAAATAGATCTTCAGCGATACCATCAGCAATCAACTTTCCTTTATCGGTTAATATAAGTCTGTCTTTTTCGACCCAGGCAAACTCATTGTCTATCAATTTTTCAAGATATTCGCCACTTTGTGTGACCAGGTCCCATTCAAAGGCGTCAATATGCAGTTTAAGCGCTACGCCTTTACAGGTTCTTAAACCCAGCATTATAAGTTCATTGATCCTTTGTGCCGAAGTTAACACCTCCAGGGAAAATGGGATTACGCCATTATTGATTTTTTGTTGGTAGCGCCTGTTATTTGCCAGGTTGCTCTGTCTGGTTTTACCGTTGAACGAGTGAGCACTGGGTCCGATTCCCAGGTAATGATGTCCATTCCAATATCCGGTATTATGCTGTGACTCCTTTCCTGACAGAGAAAAGTTTGAAATTTCATAGTGAAGGTAACCGTTGGCTTTCATGGTGCTCATAGTAAGTTCAAAACACCGGACAGCTTCCTCTTCTGAAACTTCCCGGAGTGTGCCTTTTTTCAATTGATGACCAAATACGGTTTTTGGTTCAATGGTTAAATTGTAAGCAGAAATATGCTCAGGTTGTAAATCAACAGCTTTCATCAAGTCAGCATGAAGATTATGTTCCGGTAGGGGTACTCCATAGATCAAATCAATGCTGATATTGTTAAACCCGGCTGATCTCGATATTTCCAGGCACTGGATGGCCTGCTTGCTGTTGTGTGCCCGATTCATCCATTGTAGGACCGGCGCCTGGAAAGATTGAATTCCTATACTTAACCTATTAATACCTACTCTGTGAAGACTTTTCAGATAATCGATGGTTAAATCATCAGGGTTTGCCTCCAGGGTAATTTCTACTGATTCATTGGTCTGATACAATTCAAAAATTGTAAAGAGAATGCCTTCAATCTCTTTGTCCGTAAGCAAACTGGGAGTCCCACCGCCAAAGTAAATAGTTGAAATAGGGTCTATCAAATAGTCTTGTTGCAATTGCAACTCTGTTTTCAGTGCCTTTAGTAGAGGGTCTCGGAAATTCAAAGATGTGCTGAAATGAAAATCACAATAGTGACATGCCTGCTTACAAAAGGGTACATGTATGTAAATCCCCGCCAAAAGAATCGTTAAATTTGTTAAAGGGTAAAGTTAACTTTTTCATCTATCAGTTCTCAAGGTATTATAGGCTCATTGTTCCTGGTTTTTTTACCATGGTCTTTATTTTCACAGGACTATTATCTGAAATTTGAAGGCACAGCTTCCGATCTGCGTATTGTTGAAAAGTACCACATGGATAAGCTTTCAAATGATAGCCTTAGCCTTTATCGTCAAGTTGCAGACCTTCAACAAAACCTTCAGGGCCAAGGTTACATAGGTGTTAGAATTGATCCCCAATGGCAGGATAGTTTATTAATTGCAAGTGTGTATCTGGGCGATCGTTTTCAATGGCTAAATCTAACATCGGGAAACGTGGATCCGATCATGTTGCAAAAGATTGGCTACAAGCAAAAATTATATGCTGGTAAGCCATTCAATTATGGCGAGGCAAGCCAGCTGATGAAAAGATTGATTCGTTTTTCCGGCGACTCTGGTTATCCTTTTGCGTCAGTAAAACTAGACAGCATTCAGGTTAAAGACGCCACAGTATCTGCTTGTTTGGCATATGATTCCGGACCTTATATAACTTTTGATTCAGTGGTTCTAACTGAACAGGTTAAAATTAATCAGAGGTTTTTACAGGCCTACTTAAAGATTCAGCCTGGGACAGCCTTTTCCGAAACAGCGGTTGAAGAAATATCAAACCGTATAAACAGGCTGCCATACCTAAGCTTAGCAGATCAACCTTTATTGACTTTCCAAAATGATCAGGCCAGTACCTATTTATCGTTAAGGTCAAAAAACACCAATCAAATTGATGGTGTAATTGGGTTTTTGCCGAATTCAAAAGGGAAAGGGGGGTTACTGCTCACCGGTGAATTCAATTTATTACTTCAAAACATGTTTGGTTCAGGAAGAGGTCTTGGGTTGCAATGGGAAAGCTTCAAACCTGAGTCCCAGCTATTGAATATTACTTTCTACCAGCCATTACTTTTTAAATCTCCCATTGATCTGGATCTTAAATTCCAGCTGTTTAAAGAAGACTCTTCATTTATAAACAAATCATTTGATCTGGATCTTGTCTATGCTCATCAAAAACACTCGTTGGGCCTTTACACCCAATTGAAGACTACCCGGCTGCCTTCATCTGGTTTGTTGGACGATATTAATAACTTCCCAGACCTGGCGGACTTTAACTTAAGTCAATTTGGAGGGTCTTACCGGTGGGATAACCTTGACAATTATTTTAGTCCAAAAGCTGGATTCCGCATCAGTACACGAGCATCAACAGGTACCAAGAAAATCGTGAAGAATAGTGCCATTGCCGACAGTCTTTATCAGGATCTGGATCTTGAGAGTAACCAATTTACCTGGCAGGCAGAGCTTCAGGGTTTCTTCCCCCTATCAAAGCATTGGGTCATTGCGGCTAAGTGGAGGGGAGGAGGTGTTTACAACAGTCGTCTTTTTTTCAATGATTTATTTAGACTGGGAGGCCTTAGATCCTTGCGGGGGTTTTCGGAAAATACCTTTTTCGCTGATAACTTTGCGTACTCTACTATAGAACCCAGATTCTTTTTTGAGACTAGTTCTTACTTATTTGTCTTTTATGATCAGGCATGGTGGTTGAAGTACTCGTTGGAACATGACAATTTTGAGGATCGACCTTCAGGTTTTGGAGCTGGAATAAGCCTGACTACCAAAGCTGGAATTTTCAATTTTGTATGGGCGATGGGCAGTTCAAAAATACAGGATATTGGACTCGATCAATCCAAAATTCATTTTGGATATATTTCTAGATTTTGATTGTATTGAAGTCGTTGTAATACACGAAAAATGATCTAAATTGCACACGAAGCCTTTCATATGTGGAATCTAACGTTAACTTTCTTCTGGGCCTTCCTAGTTGCACTTTTTGCTGTGCCATCGATTATCCAGGTGGCGTATCACAAGAACCTACTTGATGAGCCAAATCACCGGACGATTCACCATTCTTCAACTCCCAGGCTAGGCGGTCTGGCTATCTTTACAGGCTTCATGTCTTCATTAATGATCTTTGGGACCCTGAACCTGGGCATACAGCAGCTTATGGCAGGCACACTTTTGTTATTTTTCATAGGGGTAAAAGATGATATTGCCACAGTGTCTGCGTTTAAAAAATTTTTCATTCAAGTATTGGCCACCGGAATTGTAATGTTCCTGGCTGATATTAGGATTACCAGCTTTCAGGGGTTTCTTGGGATCTTTGAGCTGGAGCCAGGATTTAGTTATGTTTTTACTTTTCTGGTAATTGTAGGCGTAACTAACGCTATAAATTTGATAGATGGGATGGATGGATTGGCTGGATCATTGGTGCTATTAATTTCATTAATATTCGGCGGTTATTTTTTCTATTTTGACTCACCCTATGCTTTTGTTGCGTTGGCCCTGGCAGGCGGAGTACTGGGATTCTTAAGGTACAATATTTACAAGGCAAAGGTTTTTATGGGGGATACCGGCTCACTTGTTTCCGGATTCATAATTGCGGTGCTGGCTATTCAGATTTTAGAAATGCAGCAAATACGCTCCGCTCCGGCAATAGTTGTAAGCATCATGATACTTCCAATTTTCGACACCCTAAGAGTATTTGCTCTTCGGATTCTCAATGGGAAATCTCCATTTTATCCAGATAAAAACCACCTACACCATCAACTGCTTACACTTGGCCTGTCCCAATCAAAGGTTCTTGGGCTTTTAATTATTTTCAATCTCGTGATGTTCGGGTTTAACTACATTTATGCGGACATGGGCAATAACCTGCTAATTGCTATCACCGCAGTGTCAATTGTATGCTTGATGATAGTCATACAATTGATGGTGAAAGCCAGGAAGCTAAATGTTTAGAATTTTCTTGTTGTGTGCATTTATTTTGTCGGCGCCATCACTGGTTTCCCAAAATCCGGCATTAGTTTCCATCAAAGACTTAAGAAGCCAGTGGTTGACCGCATCCAAAGACGGCACCCACTACGTTCCTTATATAAAGGGAGCACTACTTACTACTCCGGTGATTGGAATGATTTTGAATGATAGTGAAGGTGCTGGCTTAGTACTTAGTTTGTGTCTCCCTGAAAGAACGGCAATATTTATAAACAATAAGATCATAGACCGCACCAAAACCAGTGGTTGTCGTTATTATGATATTGACAGTTTGCAATCCATATATAACCAACCATCGTTATTCATTAGCTTTTTCAGGGAAAATCTTAATCCAGGTTTGGTGACTACTTCGTTAATGGTTAAGCAGTCGAGAAGCAGTATATTGAGACAAGAGAAGCTAACCCCTCAAATTAAAAAACGGGTTGATGATCATTTTTCGGACTTTTTTGTATTGGCAATCCTGCTGGTAGCTGCTTTTTATGCATTCTTAAGAAACAGGTATCCCAAAGGATATAGAGATTTCTTTAGTTTTTCAAAGGCTTTTTCTATGAGCCTAAAGGAGGAAAAATTGCTTAATCAAAGAAATATGACCGGGACCAATGCGCTATTCATATGGATGTACAGTTTAATAATATCACTGCTAATAATTCTTTTTTGGAAAGTATTCCAGGCAGTTCCTGAGGGTTTTAGTTTTGTAGCTTTAGAAACGGTTAAGAGTTGCTTTATAAGTTGGCTGATATTGTCTTTATTGGCCTATGCAGTGGTAGGCATGAAATACTTGTTGATTAAAGTTTTGTGCTCATTACTGAATATTGATAAAATTGCTCTGATTCATTTTTTTGATTTCATACGGATTGGTTTAATTTTCATTAGCGCTACACTGGTAGTTTCAACCGCAATGTTTCTAAGTGTTTTCGGACAAATCCTCTCCTTTAATTTTATCCTAATTGGGTTCATGGTATTGCTGGGAGTTCGGGTGATAATACTGCTATTCAAACTAATAGGGAGTGCTTCTCATAGAAAAATCCATTTATTTTCATACCTTTGCACCACAGAAATTATACCCTTGTTAATTGGTATTAGGATATTCTTTTAACCCGAATTATGCATTAGACTTTGTAATGCTTACGCCGAAGCTTCAGCGTAGGTGCTAGCAAGTGCCTGGATTGTCCCAAAGGGATGCCTTTGGCATAGTCAGTTATGGCTCGGAATAGGTTAATGGTGCATAATCCGGGTTTAGTGGACCAATTAGAGGATGGGATGAAAAACATCGCATTTAGAAAATACACTGATTTCAGAGATGACCAAAAAAGCAAACGAAGTTAAAAGTATCTTGGTTTCCCAACCAAAGCCACAAGGACTGAAGTCTCCTTATTTTGCACTGGCCGAAAAATATAACTTAAAAATAGATTTTCGACCGTTTATTCAGGTTGTGCCGGTGTTGCTTAAAGAATTTAGCTCATACGGCAGTTATTTTTACCAGCCGCAATGCAGTTGATCACTTTTTTGAGATATGCAAACAATTAAAATTGGAGATACCAGCAGATATGAAGTACTTTTGTATTTCAGAGCAAACTGCAAATTATCTTCAAAAGTATATTGTAATCCGTAAAAGAAAGATTTTCACCGGGTCGAGAACAGCAATGGAGCTTATTGAAATCTTGAAGAAACACAAAAACGAGAAGTATATTTTCCCTTGTTCCAATATCAGGAAAAATGATATTCCAAACTTTTTAGAAGAGAATGGTTTTCACCATACAGAAGCGGTAATTTACAAGACAGTTGCCAGTGACCTTTCCGACCTGGCCGATGTCAATTACGATATCATTGCCTTTTATAGCCCATCTGGCATCAATTCTCTATTTGTGAATTTCCCTGAGTTCCAACAAAATAGTACCCGCATTGCCGCTTTTGGACCTTCGACAGCTAAAGCGGTACGGGATGCAGATTTGAATTTGGATATTGAGGCCCCTCTGCCCAATGCACCATCTATGACTGGGGCATTGGAAGTATATATTAAAAAAATCAATAAGGTTTAACGTTTTATTAAAGGTTAACGTCTAATAAATAAGCAACTGTTTTTAAATAAGCAACTGTTTTCAAATGGCTTGATTTTCTGTTAGTTCAGGAAACGCAGTTTAAAGTTTTTGTTTATATAATCCCCGTTGTTTATAAAAATTATTATATTTATCGGCCGTAATTCTTGTAAATTATGACTAAACTTTTTTCCTCAATTTGTGCATGGTTCATTCTTTGTACAACCGCTATTTACGGTCAGCAGGATCCTCAGTTTAGTCAATACATGTTCAACTCATTGTATTATAATCCTGCGGTTGCAGGAGCTAGTGGACTGACCACCTTAACTGCAATCCATCGTAGCCAATATGCAGGCTACTCAGCTACCTTAGATGACGGTGGGGCTCCCAATACCCAATTGGTGAGCTTTAGTGCACCACTCTTAAGGATTAACAGTGGCATAGGGTTGTATATAGTAAATGATCGGTTGGGAAACTTGAATAATCTTGAGGCCCAGGTATCATATGCCTACCATATGGCCGTAAATGACGGAAAATTGAGTTTTGGAGTTCGTTTGGGGATTTATTCGCAATCAATTGATAGTGATGAATATCGTTGGATAGATCCCGGTGACCCACTCAATGCTTTTGGAGGAGATGCTCAAACCAGGCCGGACCTGGCTCTAGGCGTTCACTATCAATCTGGTAATTACAGGTTCGGTGTAGGCGTTAATCATTTGCTTGATACTGAGTTCGATTTTGGCGCAGACCCAACCCGGAACCCGTTGGTTCAACATATGTATATAACCGGTGCTTACGATTATGCAATAAATTATAATTTTACATTAACTCCATCGTTAATAGTTAAGGTCTCAGATTTTAATACACTTTCGGTTGAAGTAAGTGCTATAGGAACCTACAAAGAGCGAATGTGGGCAGGAGTTTCGTTTCGGCAATCAGATGCTTTGATTGGTATGTTTGGATACAGTTTTTTAAAAGATAATGTGTTGAAATTAGGTTATGCGTTCGACTACATTGTCAGTGCCCAGGATGTCAAGGAACCAACTTCTCACGAATTGATGTTGAGTTATACATTGCCAGTGCCTTCCATTGGAGGAAGGAAAATTATAAGAACCCCTCGATTCAGGCACTAGTTAATACTTCCTGAGGAAGTATTAAGCCCATGAGGGGTTATCAATACAGGTAAAAGTTGTTGAAATACTAATTTGTTCGTTTTCTTTTAAAATCTTACAAGCCACAGGTTTTTGTAAGTATTCCTTATGAAGGGTAGGTCATAACCTATACTTTTGGATTCATAATAAGCGGATAAAACCTATTTAATATAATTAATTGATACAAAACATAAAGGTGTTATGAAAATGGTGTCTAACATAAGAACGGTAGCCCTGGGGGTGTTGGTAGCTTTCACACTGCAAGGTTGTGGATTGTTCTTTAAAGGTAGTAAAGATGATCGCGGAGAATTGGTTGGTGTACAAGGCCGGGAAGGTTTTGTCATGACCATACCTTATGGAATGGTTGCAATCCCCGCCGGTACTTTCCATATGGGACAAGCCGACCAGGATGTTGCGGCCACCCAGATCAACTACAACAAACAAATAACTATCGGTACATTCTACATGGATGATACTGAGATTACCAATAACGAATACCGCCAGTTTATGGAGGCGATGTTGGAAGATTCAGCATCTGTTCTGGGCGAGGACTTTGTTATGGAAGAACTTTATCCTGATACTACTGTTTGGGTAAAGGATTTTGCCCACCATTTGGGGGATCCGCTGATGATATATTATTACGCGCATCCTGCATTTGATGAATATCCTGTAGTGGGTGTTGACTGGGAAGCTGCCAAGTATTTCAGTCAGTGGAGGTCTGATTACCTAAACGAATATAGGGTTGGAGTGGGAGAATTTATAATGCCTAATTTCAGGTTGCCTTCTGAAGCAGAATGGGAATATGCTGCCCGAGGAGGTCGCGATCTGGCAAAATATCCATGGGGTAACCCATATATTAGAAATTCTAAAGGTTGTATGCTGGCCAATTTTAAGACTGGTAGGGGAAACTACTACGATGATGGGTTCGCATACACCGCCCCGATTGCCTCATATTTCGCAAATGACTATGGTCTTTACGATATGGCAGGCAACGTTTCTGAATGGTGTGAAGATGCTTTTAACCCTGCTGCCGTACCGGTAGTATGGGATCTTAATCCCACCTATTTTGATGAAAGTGAACCACGCAAGGTAATTCGTGGTGGATCTTGGAAAGATGTAGCGTACTACCTTGAAACAGGCACGCGCTCTTACGAATTCAAAGATTCTGCCTCCGCCTTTATCGGGTTCCGTTGTGCAATGACCAATTTAGGCCGTTCATCAGGCGAAGAGTTTAACTAATCAATCCGACTCGAGATAATCACACATTGCAAAACAAATTTTTTTGGATTTCAAACTTTAAACTTTAGTAAAAATGAGCAAAAGAAAAGGTGGATTTGTTGAGCTGTTTTATAGCTCAATAATGCCTAAAATCTACGGGATTGGTGCTTCGATTGTAATTATGGGAGCGCTGTTTAAAATTAACCATTACCCTGGTGCAGATCTTATGTTGGCAGTTGGTTTGACTGTAGAAGCAATTATCTTCTTCTTCAGTGCTTTCGAGCCGAAACATAATGAGCCGGATTGGGCGAAAGTATACCCTGAATTGTCAGATGAATTTGACGGTGATGGCCTGGTAGCTGAAAGTAACAATGGTTCTGTAAGTAAGCAACTGGATCATTTATTGGAAAGTGCCAAGATCGGTCCTGAATTGATTGACAGTCTTGGAAAAGGTTTCAATAATTTATCAGATTCTGTTGACAAAATGTCTGATCTTAGTGATGCAGCAGCGGCTACTGATGAGTATACTCAAAATGTAAAAAGCGCTTCTCAATCATTGGTGGACATGAATCGTTCTTACGGTGCTACTGTGGATGCTATGTCAGAAATGACTACTGCATCTGAAGATGCCAGACAATATCACGAGCAAGTACAGACCGTAACCAAAAATTTGGGTGCTCTAAATGCCGTATATGAAATGGAGTTGCAGGATGCGAACAGTCATCTGAAGGCAATGAATAAATTCTATGCCAACATATCTACTGCAATGGATAGCATGGCTGAAGCTTCACAGCAATCAGAGCAATTTAAATCACAGTTGACTAACCTTACTGGTAACTTGACCAGATTGAATACGGTGTACGGCAATATGTTAACTGCCATGCAAGGAACGCAAGGTTAACATTTACTAAATATTGTTAAACAGGTAAATAAGAAAACAGATGGCAGGAATAAAAGAAACCCCCCGACAAAAGATGATCGGGATGATGTACTTGGTTTTGACTGCATTGTTAGCCTTAAACGTTAGTAATACCGTTCTTGAGAAGTTTCTCTTCATGAATCGAACCATGGAACAAGCCGTGGATGATGGAGAGGAAAAGAACAACAATACGGTAGGACGAATAGAGGCACAGGTAGAAGAGTCAGGTAAAAGAGCTAAAGACATTGCTGTGCTCAAGACTGCACAGGAAGTACGCACCGAAACTACCAAAGTATTGTCAGAACTTGATGAGATCAAGAAAATGCTGATAAGGGAAACAGGTGATTATAAGGAAGATGGTGTGACTCCGAAAGGAATCAAGAACACGGAGAAAATTGCTATCCTAATGATTAAGCAAAAAGGTGGTGATAAGTTACGTGATTTACTGAACGGTTATACCTCATACCTCACTACTAAAACTGGTAAAGAATATGAAGACTTGGCACTGGATGGCAAAGACCACCCGGTATTCAAGAATGATAAGAATGCCAGAAAACGAGATTTTAAAAACTTGCAATTTGACCAAACGCCCATGGTAGCTGGTCTGGCAACAATCAGCCAGTTTCAAACTGAGATCATCAGCAAGGAGACTGAAGCATTAGAAGCGCTTGCTCGGGAAGTTGGTGCTGAGGATTTAAAATTTGATAAGATTGATCTGGTAGCATTGCCTAATTCAAGGGTGGTGGCTGCTTGCTGCTTCTTCGTCTGCTGCGGAAAATCCAGACATGACCTACAATGGTAACGAAGTCAAGGTGATCAACGGTAAAGGTAAGATCTCGTTTATAGCTAAAGGCGGAAACTACGATAAGGAGGGACTTTCCAAGCAGCGGTACATTGCTACTGTAAAGTTGAAAGACAGTGTTTATACGGATACTATTGAGTACTTTGTGGCAAAACCTGTTATTCAGGTCCAGTCTGCATCTGTACAGGCTTTATACCTGAATTGCGGAAATGAGCTTCAGATAAACTGTCCCCAGTTGGGCACTGCTTACGCTCCTTCATTTACCGCCACCGGTGCCAGTACCATTAAAGGTGCCAAAACCGGACAAGTAACCGTTGTGCCTA
>QIMC01000370.1 GCA_003232185.1 Flammeovirgaceae bacterium
TCATCTATGGGCAGGCTGATAAAGTTCTTGGATTCCAATAACACATCTTTTTTATTATTTTCAGGATTGCCATCGGCTACACCATTGGTTTCCAGTATTGCTACTTCAATCCTGGTCATATCGGTTACCGTTAAACTTGCAAAGTTTACGGTAGTGATTTCCAGGGCACTCAGGTTCTTGACCACCAATCGGGTTTCTACAGGAATGTCATCTCTTAATAATTGGACCCGAAAAGAAGTAATTGGATTGGTTCCCGTATTTTGGATGGAAGCCATTGGGACTATATCTGCAATACAACTACCAGTTTGGGGAACGTTTATCTCTCGAACTCCAGCATCATTATTGGCCATAACCGGGGGTAAGAGGCCTTTGCTAATTAGCAAGCTGGCTCTTCTGGGGCTATTACTCAAAACTACCCTCATTCGGTTTTTCTGACAAATAGTAAATAGATTCATGCAAAGATCGTCTGACAGATCTAAATAATTCTCCACCATGTCATCACTGCCGCAGGAGCTGCCATTGGGACAACCAAAATTACTCATATTTGATAGTGGGGTATCGTTACAAAAGTCATCAACACCGCACCCTCCATCGCCCCATATATGCCGTAGACCAAGATAGTGGCCAACTTCATGAGTAGAAGTTCTGCCTATGCTCTCAGGGGTTAATCCAGGATTGTCTCCAAAAAAATCAGTATCGACTACCACACCGTCAGTCAACCTGTTTTCAGAAGCAATCTCCAATCCCCCAAGCGTGGATATGGGGAATTGAGCGTAACCAAGCAGGCCTGATAGCTGGACAACCCAAATGTTCATGTAGTCTTCAGCAGGCCAGTAGCTGGTGGCTTTTAGTTCGGTATTGTGGACAAGATCGTAAACCGGCCTACTACCTTGGACCCTATTAATACCAGAAGTGGCCAGCCCATAGGGATCGCGTTTGGCTAAAACAAACTCTATTTCTGTATCAGCTGCTACCCCCAAATATTCCGCCGGTGTATTTACTGTATCAGCGTTTAATCGTCTGAAGTCTGTATTCAACCTTTGAATCTGTTCAATCACCCGAGCCTCTTCCAGATTACTTCCGGTCCCAATCGCTTCACCGTTGTGTATGATATGTATTACCACCGGAATGGTAATTACCTGGTTTAGTGAAGTTGCTTTTGATACTCTGTTTTTAATGGATTGACGTTCCTTTAATTTGTGGGACATCCAACTTTCGAATGCTTCCTTGGTTTCATAGGTGGCTTGTTTCTCTTTTAGTTGATTCTCATAATTTACTGTTCCACAGGATTTTTGGCCATACATTTCCACTAGTGAAAATGCAAGGCAACAACAAAGCAGATAAATTAACTACTGAAGGTTAGAATTTAGTACAGGACGACAAAAAATGATAGAATGCACCTTGGTTATCGCATATTTTCAGGGAGCTTGGCTTTGGGGTCATTAAAGGCAGTAATGTTGATCGCTTCGACGGAAACAATTTCGGGAACCTCTCGTCTGATGGCTTCTTCAACGCCGGCCTTAAAGGTCATTGAGGACATGGGGCAAGCCCCACAAGCACCCAGGAGTTCAATCCGGGCCACATGATCCTTGGTTACATCTAGTAACTTAACATCTCCACCATCAGTTTGCAGGTAAGGCCGGATGGTGTCCAAAGCCTTTTCAATTCTTTCGAGCAATTCCATGCTATCTGGTTCTACTATGTGTTAATTTCGACTTTTTCCGATTGTGGAACCTGTGCGTTTCTTATGGCAATTACCTGAGCCAGGTTTTCTGCCAGCATCTGAAAAGCCACTCCAGACGGACTATCCTGCATTGCTACCGGATAACCGCTGTCACCACTTTCCCTAATGGATTCCTCAATTGGTATTTGTGCCAATAATGGCAAATTATTAGTTTCAGCTAACTCCTTTCCACCGTTTTTACCAAAAATAAAGTACTTATTATCAGGTAGTTCGGAAGGTATAAAATAAGCCATATTTTCAACAATACCCAATACTGGAACATTAATATTGGGCTGTTTGAACATTGAAAGTCCTTTAATTGCGTCGGCCACTGCTACTTTCTGAGGAGTGGTCACGATTATGGCACCAGTCACAGGAACTGTCTGTACCATGGTAAGGTGAATGTCACTGGTACCTGGTGGCAGGTCAATCAGCAAATAGTCGAGTGCACCCCATTCAGCATCTCCAATAAATTGTTTCAAAGCAGAACTTGCCATTGGGCCCCTCCAGATCACTGCATGCTCTGCTGGGGTTAAAAAGCCGATGGATAGCAACTTTACGCCATACTGTTCTATGGGAACAATTAAGTTTTTTTCACCCTTTTTGACAATTTCAGGCTGTTCATTAACACAGTTGAACATTGTCGGAATGGAAGGACCAAAAATGTCAGCATCAATTAACCCAACTTTGGCCCCGGATTTGGCTAGAGAAACTGCTAAATTTGCAGCTACGGTAGATTTTCCTACACCACCCTTTCCAGAGGCAACCGCTATGATGTTTTTAACTCCAGGGAGTAGTGGTGCATTGTCTAACCTGGTGGAAGTAACATTACTGGTCATATTGATCAGTACCTTGGCATCCGGGGATACCAGTTTTCCAATAGCCTCTACACATGAATTTCTTATAACCTCTTTTAATGGGCAGGCAGGGGTGGTAAGCACTATAGTAAAGTGGATGTTCTGATCCTGGATCTGAATATCTTTTACCATATTGAGACTAATAAGATCCTGTTTCAAATCAGGATCCTGAACTGTCCTTAGTGCTTCAATTACTGCTTCTTTAGATATTCCCATATTAATAGGGTTAAGACCAGCTGCAATTTACCTCTAATCGGTTACTTTTTAAGGAATATTACTAAATTATAGCTAGAATTAGCTTGTGTAACTGCACCCAAAAATAAAAAGCATTATCTTTGAAACCCATTCCGGAATTTTAACCATAGTGACCCGATTTGAGCATTAATCAGACAACTATAGAGGATATTAAGACCAGGATCGATATCGAAGAGGTGATATCTGATTTTGTTTCTTTAAAGCGAAAAGGACAAAACCTATGGGCATGTTGCCCTTTTCACGATGAGAAAACGCCTTCTTTTTCGGTTTCTCCAGCCAAGGGAATTTACAAATGTTTTGGGTGTGGAAAGGCTGGTGATGCCATAGAATTTATCAAGGAGGTAGAGGGGCTCAATTACATTCAGGCCATGGGTTATCTTGGCAAGAAATACGGCATTCAAATTGATGAAGAGGAGGACACTCCCGAAGAGATAGAAAGACAAAGTCTGCGTGAAAGCCTGTTTATTGTACTTGGTTTTGCTAAAGACTATTTTCACAACCTGTTGCTGAACCATACAGAAGGGCAATCAATCGGATTGAGCTATTTTAAGGAGCGGGGCTACAACCAACAGGTCATCAAAGATTTTGAATTGGGATACAGCCTGGACCAGTGGAGCGGGCTCCTTCAGGAAGCCTTAAAAAAAGGATATACTCAGCAAACACTGGTGGCTGCAGGGCTGGCCATTGAAAAAGAGGAAAGGGCCTATGACCGCTTTCGGGGAAGGGTAATATTCCCGATCCACAATATTACCGGAAAAGTGATCGCTTTTGGTGCACGTACCCTCAAATCAGATCAGGGTGCGAAATACATCAATTCACCTGAAACAGAGGTATATCAAAAAAGCAAAGTACTCTATGGCCTGACTCAGGGACGTAATGCCATTAGACAGAATGATACCTGTTATCTGGTAGAAGGATACACAGATGTAATATCTATGCATTTATCCGGTGTGCCAAACGTAGTATCTTCTTCCGGCACTTCGCTAACCGAAGATCAGATTAAACTTATCAAGCGATACTCCAACAACATTACGGTGCTGTTTGATGGCGATTCGGCAGGGATAAAAGCTGCACTCAGGGGCATTGATATGATACTTACCAGTGGAGCAAATGTACGGGTAGTGGAGTTTCCTGAAGGTGAGGATCCGGATAGTTATGCACAAAAGCTGGGATCTGATGAATTCAAAAAATTCCTGCAAGCCAATCATAAAGATTTCATTACCTATAAAACCCAACTATTCCTAAAAGAATCAGCTGAAGACCCAATTGCCCGGGCAGCTACCATCAAAGAGGTTGTTCTAAGTATCTCAAAAATTCCTGATGCACTCCAACGGGCGGTATACATCAAACAGTGCAGTGGCCAATTGGAGGTTGACGAGTACTTGCTTATCAATGAGCTTAATAAAATTCAACTTCAGTCCTCAGGAGGCTTTGCAGGAGCCCCGCCACCTCCGGTAACCGACTTTATTCCAGTAGAAAAACCTCGATCCGGGTTGCCAGATGGGGTAGCCATGCAGGAGCGAGAGTGTATTCGCCTGTTGCTGAACTACGGAGATCACAAGATGGAGGATGGAAGCAGCCTGCACCAATATTTTTTTAATGAGTTGGAAGAAGTGGAGTTTAAAACAGCAGCTTACCAACAGATTTTGGAGTTAATAAAAGTTGAACTTAACAATCATGGAATACTGGATACTGCCCGGTTGATGGAGCAGGTATCTGGAGCGGTGAAGACGGAGGTAATCGATTTGTTGACGGAACGTTATGAGGTAAGCAGTCTCTGGATGGATCGGTTTCAGATTTATGTACCTAAGGAGCAAGAGATGTTGCCAAGTGTGGCTTATAGCAGTTTATTGAGACTAAAATATCAGGTAGTAAAAAAATTGATAACGGAAAACCGTGAAGAATTGAGATTGGCTGAGCTCAAAGAGCAGCAAAAACTTCTTCAGGTGGATGTAGCATTAAAAAAATCCCGTAATAAAATTGCCAACATTTTGGGTATAATCGTTTCTGATTAGATGAAAGGTTTTCAGTATTAACCCACTAGTTAGGGCTAAAATAGAATATTTTTAACCCGGATTATGCATTAGACTTCGTAGTGAGAGCCTTAAATGGCTGTAAGATTGGCACTCGCACAGAATTTTGCATCGGAAGCATAGCACTGCTATGGTGAGTAGGAAAATTCGAGCAAGTGCCTATATTGCCCCAACGGGACGCCTTTGGTGTAGTCAGTTAAGGCTCGGAATAGATTTATAGTGCATAATCCGGGTTAAAGTATAGGTGCAAGAAAAACCATTATGAGAGAGCATTTAACAACATTAGATTCAATTGAAAGTGCTATTGAATCGATTCAGCAAGGCAATGTCATTATTGTGGTGGATGATGAGTCGAGGGAGAATGAAGGAGATTTTATATGTGCAGCTGAAAAGGTCACTCCGGAAATTATCAATTTTATGGCCACACATGGTAAAGGGTTGATTTGCACACCAATTAGGGAGGATCGTTGTGAGGAATTGGCGCTTGAGTTGATGGTGGGAAGAAATACAGACCCACTGAAAACAGCATTCACTGTGTCTGTGGATTTAAATGGACAGGGTAATACTACCGGAATTTCTGCTGGTGATCGGGCCCGGACTATTCAGGCACTGGTAAATAAGGATACCAGACCCGATGATTTATCCCGACCCGGTCATATTTTCCCTTTACGAGCCGAACTGGGAGGAGTTTTACGAAGGGCTGGTCACACCGAAGCATCTGTAGATCTGGCTCAATTGGCAGGCTTACATCCATCGGGAGTGCTGGTAGAGATAATGAAAGAAAATGGAGAGATGGCGCGATTGCCCGACCTCATAAAGGTGGCGGAGCGATTCGATTTGAAAATGATCTCCATTAAGGACCTGATCAACTATCGTCTGAAAAAGGAAACCCTGATCGAAAGGGAAGTAAAAGTAGACCTTCCTACAGAGCATGGTGATTTTCAGCTGATTGCGTACACGCAAACCAATACCGGTGATTCACATTTAGCTTTGACCAAAGGGTCCTGGAGAGAGGATGAACCAATTTTGGTTCGCGTGCATAGTTCATGTGTTACTGGTGATATATTCGGTTCTTGTAGATGTGATTGTGGCAGCCAACTCCACATGGCCATGAAAATGGTTGAGGAGGCTGGAAAAGGCGTAGTGCTGTATATGAACCAAGAGGGTAGGGGGATTGGTTTATTAAGCAAGTTGAAAGCTTATCAATTACAGGAAGACGGTATGGATACGGTACAGGCCAACCTTCAACTGGGATTTAAAAAGGACCAACGAGATTATGGAGTGGGTGCACAAATACTTAGAGACCTGGGCGTACGAAGAATGAAGTTGCTATCAAACAATCCAACCAAAAGAGCAGGACTGATCGGTTATGGCCTGAGTATAGAAGAAACCATACCTATAGAAATATCACCCAACCAGCACAATGAAAGTTATTTAAAAACCAAGCGGGACAAATTGGGGCACACCATTTTGAAGAAAAATCAATAGCCATGAAAGTCTGGGGTACACTGCTCATTGCCTGGTTATCCCTTCAAGCCGTTGCTCAGAATTTTCCATCTGAAGTATGGCATGAGGGTAAGGTTGTATTGATTAATAAAGAGACCCACAAAGGGCTGGTAAAATACGACCTGGAAACAGACATTGTGCAAGTCAATGTGAAAAACATAATACAGACTTTCTCCTCAAAAAAAATTCTTTATTTTGAAATTTTTGACCAGTCGGTGGATAGTTATCGACAGTTTTATGCATTGCCCTATACGGTCAGCCCAGGATATAAAACCCCTATCTTATTTGAGGTCCTGCATGAAGGTAATCCTTTAAGTTTATTGGCCAGAGAGGGCATAACTACTGAGTCTGTCCCTTCATACAGCTATTACTATGGGAGAAGCAATTTCTACAGTCGGTACAAACTGGTGTACGAATTTTATTTTTTCAATAAAAAAAACGGTATTCAAAGATATAATCTTAAGAAAAAGAACCTGTTGCAACTGATGCAAAGGAAATCCTCAAAAGTGCGTGAATTCATAAATGAGCATAATTTAAAAGTAGACCGTCGGCGTGATTTAGAGCGGATTACCTCCTATTATAATTCCCTTTGGGATACCTGATTTTCTTATCCTGTTTTTAAGTACTTTTAACCTGGATTATGCATTATACTTCGTAGTGAGAGCCTTAAATGGCTGTGATATAGGCACTCGTGCAGATTTTTGCAACGGAAGCATAGCACCGTTATGGTGAGTAGCAAAAATAGAGCAAGTACCTAGATTGCCCCAACGGGACGCCTTTGGCGTAGTCAGTTAAGGATCGGAATAGATTTCTAGTGCATAATCCAGGTTTAACGCTTCATTAATCCAATTTTTGATGTCAAAACCTTTGATTTTGGTAAGCAACGACGATGGGATTACCAGCCGCGGAATCCGCGTATTAGTAGATCTGATGAGCGAATTGGGAGAAGTAGTGGTAGTAGCTCCAGACAGCCCCCAGTCTGGGATGGGGCATGCAATTACTGTAGGTAATACCCTCAGATTGGATAAAACAGATATTTTTGGAGATGTACGTGCCTATAAATGTTCCGGTACTCCTGCTGACTGCGTTAAATTAGCCAAGCATCATCTTCTGATAGATGGCCGACCGGATTTGGTGGTCAGTGGCATCAATCATGGCAGTAATACTTCGATAAGCGTGCTCTATAGTGGTACCATGTCAGCAGCTATTGAGGGTGCCATGGAAGGCCTTCCCGCTATCGGTTACTCCTTGTGTGATTATTCATCAGATGCCGATTTTTCGCATGTAGGCCAGTATGTCCAAAAAATAGCTTCTGAAGTCCTTGATAGAGGATTACCAACAGGAGTTGCACTCAATGTTAATATTCCACCGAAGCGTAACCAAGCAGTAAACGGTATAAAGGTTTGCAGACAGGCCAAAGCCAAATGGGAGGAACAATTCGATGTGCGCCGGGACCCTACCGGAAGAAAGTATTTTTGGATGGCAGGGAATTTTGTGAATTTTGATATAGGTGAGGACCATGATGAATGGGCCATTGCCAATAATTATGTATCGGTTGTACCCTGTCAGTACGATCTTACCGCCTATGACGCTATTAGCGTATTAAACAATCAATGGGAATTCTAGTGTCAAGTCAAGCCTTTCCCGTCATTTAAACGTTGACATGACCCTAGGTATTATCCGCACCGATCTGAAGTTATTTTCTGAAGTCAGTTTTTTCAATTCTCCGGAGAGGTGTCGTTTTACCTTGTCCATGGTCCCCATGCCTTTTTCAAGTTTAATGTACAATTCCATTAAATACTTATTCCTTATTTTTGATATAACCGGTTCTTGCGGCCCCAATACCCGTGATTTGCCCAACCCTTTAACCAGTCGATTTGCCAACTCATGGGCTGCCCGGAAACCGAGTTCTCGATCGGGGCTTTTTACTGTCAGCCTGATCAGTCTTACAAATGGGGGGTATTGGTAATTCAATCGCTCCTGGATTTCGTGTTGATAAAACCCCCAATAATTATGATCAATGATCAACTGCAATAATTGATGTTTTACATTTCCGGTTTGTACTAATACCCGGCCTTCCCCCGAGCGTCTTCCTGCTCGACCACCCACTTGGGTGATTAGTTGGAAGGCCCTTTCATGAGATCTAAAATCAGGAAAATTCATGGCCCGGTCTATATCTAAAACCCCTACTAAATCTACCTTGTCAAAATCCAATCCCTTGGAAACCATCTGGGTACCTATGAGAATGTCTATGATTCCCCGCTCAAAATGATCGATTATTTCCTGGTAGCTATACTTACGTCGGGTGGTGTCTAAGTCCATTCGTTGGATCCTGGCATCTGGAAAAATACCCTTTAGGTCTTCTTCTATTTTTTCAGTGCCAAATCCTACCTGATTAAGCTCGTTTGATTCACATTGGGCACAGGTGCCGGTCATTTTTTGTTGGAAACCGCAATAATGACACCGTAGCTGATTATAATGCAAATGGAAGGTAAGGGTCACTGCACAATTGGCACATTGAGGTATATCCCCACATACCTGACATTGCAAATAGGGAGCGTAACCACGTCTGTTTTGAAAAATTATAGCCTGTAGCCCATCTTGTAACATTTTATCTATTGCATCAATCAGTTCAGTAGTAAACACTCCTTTCAGGCGCTTCTTTAATTGCTCTTTTCGGGAGTCAATTAGCTGATACACCGGTAATGCTACTTTTCGATATCGTTCATTGAGTTCAACCAGGGCATATTTCCCTCGCTGGGCATGGTAGTATGATTCTATTGAAGGTGTTGCGGACCCCAGTAAAGTTTTGGAGTGATGGAGCCGTGCCAGTATCAAGGCCACATCGCGGGCATGATATCGGGGAGCTGGGTCGAATTGCTTATAAGAGAGTTCATGCTCCTCGTCTACTATAATCAAGCCCAGGTTATCAAAAGGTAAAAATACCGCAGAACGCACACCTACGATGAAGGAAAACTTCCCTTCGAGTATACCACGCCAAACTTCCACCCTTTCATTATCTGAGAATCGACTGTGATAGATGCCCATTGAATCTCCAAATATTTTTTGTAACCTTCGAACAATTTGTGTGGTTAGGGCAATTTCTGGCAATAAATAAAGTACCTGTGAACCGCTTTTTAGCACCTTATTTATTAAGTCAATGTATATTTCTGTTTTCCCACTACCGGTGACCCCATGGAATAAGACAGTTGGTTTTTTTTCAAAACTGTTAAGAATCTCATCTCGAGCCTGACATTGTTGGGCTGAAAGTACAAGCTCATGGTCATCAATTATTTGTTTACCCAAGGCCTGAAATCTACTTATTACTACCTCAAATTCTTCCAAAACACCATTCTTGACCAAGGTGTTAAGACTAGAAGGGGATATTTTATCTGATAGAAACCCGGACTTACTAACTCCCTCCTGATTGAGGCCCTTCTCTTTTAATACAGGAACCTGCTGTAGGTACTTAAGTAGCACTTCCGTCTGTTTGGGCTTCTTTTGAAGTAATTCGAACTGATCTTCTATGGCCTTATGCGTAATAAAGGAAGTGGTTAAACGAATGCGTCGTTCTTTTTTGGGTTGATATTTTTCCTTTACCTGCTCAAAGAGAATTATGGCATTTTTCGCTAATAATGACTTGATTGTTTTGTGTACAGGCTTAGATCCTATAAGGTCAGTGGCAACGGTATAATCAAGTGCACCTTTATTCTGAAGGGCATTTATTAGCATTGATTCATGTTGGTCCAAAGGATACGAATCAGGTTCCAGCTGATACTCCGGGTGGATCTGAATTCTTGATTGACTACTGAGCTTTAGCCCACTAGGCAAGGCAACTTGAAGTACCTGGCCTTCAGCACACATGTAATAGGAGGCCATCCATTCAAACAATGACAATTGAATGGTGTTTACAACGGGTTGCTCATCAAGAATATCCAAAAGGTATTTGGCTTCATGTATCTTTGGTGGATTTTCGTGGATCATCACTACCACTCCGGTCAAGATCTTTTTTGGCCCAAACTGTACAATAACTCGTTGCCCTATCTGAATGAATTCATTCCATTTGTGGGGGACTCTATAAGTATAATGTCGTGGAACCGGTACTGGCAGTAAAATATCTGTAAAAAGAGTTACTCTTTCCCGATAAGTGGTAGTATGTTGAACCAGTTGACTCAATGCTTAGTAAATAAGGTGCTGTATGGCTACTTCCGGGTCGGAGGTAGGTAGTTGACAGGTTTGATGATAGCAGATATAAATATTGGTGTGATCGGGCGTGATACGGTTGGTTAGCAAAGGCAAAGAGCTTTTTTCCGTAGAACCGATCATGACCTTATGTGGATGAAAATGGGCGGCTAGTGGCTTACGAAAAGTTTCTGCCAGCTCACCACCAATCACTACTTCTGCAGTGGAAAAATTAGCAAAGCTATAGGCGGTGGCCCAATTACTCATATATGCAGGGTCCGATGATATCAGCGAATTAACCTTACTAATCATTTTATGATAAATGTCCAGGTAGGATTTACGACCAAGTATAGATCCCATGACGAACAAGTTGATTGCCATCTCGGAGTTGGAAGAAGGAATTACGTTGTCAAGTAATTCTTTCTTTCTAGCAATCAACGAATGGCTTTGCTTGTCAGTATAGTAGAATAGTGAATCCTCCCGGTCATAGAAATTATCTATGGCAAAAGACATTAGGTTCTGGGCACTAAATAACCATTTCTCGTTAAAAGTTGTCTGATACAAACCCAGGTATCCAGATATTACCGCAGCATAGTCTTCCAGAAATGCTGGAGTTTTAGTGGTCTGAAAGGTTCTAAATAGTTGGTCTTTCTCTCTCAAATTGTACTCAAGAAATTCCGCACATGACAAGGCGAGTTTGAGAAATTTTTCATCCGAAAATGCTGCATATGCGTCTGTCAAAGCCTTAATCATTAATCCGTTCCATCCACAGATGACTTTATTGTCCAGACCCGGTCGGATGCGTTTATTACGGATGGCCATAAGTTTCTCCTGGTACTCTGAAAGGATGTTTCTCAACCAGACAGGATCCATGTCATGGGATGAAGCAAATGCTTCCAGGCTTTGTGGGCAGTGAAGAATATTTTGTCCCGGCTCCCAATTTCCTTCAGGGGTAACAGCATAATAGTCCAATAAAAAGTCTCCATCTTTTCCGACTGTTTCAAGAAATTCATCATAATCCCAGACATAGTATTTTCCCTCTACCCCTTCACTATCCGCATCTAAAGCTGAATAGAAAGCACCATCCGGATGACCCATTTCTCTGGTCATAAATTCAATGGTTTGATACACTACACCTCGATATTGCTCTTTAGGAGACGATGAATATCCCAAGGAATATAGGCTAATCAACTGGGCGTTGTCATACAGCATTTTTTCAAAATGAGGAACCAGCCACTTTTCATCCACAGAATATCGGGCAAACCCACCACCAATTTGATCATATAGGCCGCCGAGTGCCATTTTGTCCAGGGTTAAATACAATTGGTTTAAGAGATCGGGTTCCGGATATCGGGCACAGTAGTGCAACAAGAATTTCCAGACTACCGGCATGGGAAACTTGGGCGCTTTGGCCATTCCACCATGAACCTGATCGAATTGTAAGGTTAGGTTTTTAATTGCCTGATGAAGCAGCTCTTTTCCCGGATCTGTGCTGCTTAGCCGGTATTTTTCAACTGCTCCGATATTGAGTGTTTCTCTAAACTTATGTGCTGAATCCACCAGGGCCTTCCTGTTATCCCTGAATGCCTTGGCTATGTTCTCCAATAATTGGATCCAATGCTTTGGAGGAAAGTACGTGCCTCCATAAAATGGCTCTTGGTCAGGCGTGAGGAAAACATTCAAAGGCCAGCCCCCGGAAATGCCCATCACCTGAACAGCTTCCATGTATATTTGATCAATATCAGGGCGTTCCTCGCGATCCAACTTTATACAAACAAAGTGCTGATTCATCAGCTTCGCTATATCTTCCTTTTCAAACGATTCATGCTCCATCACATGGCACCAGTGACAGGCACTATACCCAATACTTAATAAGATTGGGCGATCTTCTTTTCGAGCCCTTTCCAGAGCCTCCTTTCCCCAAGGGTTCCAGTCAACCGGATTGTGTGCATGTTGAAGCAAATAAGGGCTGGTCTCATGAATCAACTTATTGGTATGGGTCATTTCAGATTTTTCTTTAATGAAGCAACTTCCAGGGTAGCATCAATATTTGCGGGTAATTGTTTAATTAGTTTCAATGTTTTTTGTAGAAACTCCTGATGGGTTGAAGATTGAGGATGGAAGGGACGATGTGCTAAATTAAGCATAATTTTATGCCACTGCTCGATAAAATTCCTGGCAGGTTGGTCAAGGAAGTTTTCTTTAAATAAGTCCCAAATATACTCCCGGGCGGTATCATTCGGATGAATCATATCACTTTCAAAGAAACGATAATCCCTCAGGTCGTCCATCATTATTTCGAAGCCAGGGAAATAACTAATCATGGAGTTATTTTTAACTAGTTCTTCAACTGCTACCCGTAGGGTACACTTACTGGCACTATTCAATAACATGCCCTCTTTAAGGTGTCTGATGGGGCTAACCGACAGTATTACCTGCGGCATGGTGCTTCCCCAGGTGGTACATAACTGATGATACTCCTTAGTAATTGTCTCGGAAGAAGTAAGGGACTTTTCAAATTCCTGGTGTGGTACTTTATGGCAATTGGCTACCATATAGCCGGTTTTCAGGTGCTGGTATTGTACGGCTGTTCCAAAAGTTAACATCAGGACCTCCAAATCTGCTATTTTGGTTTTTAGCTGTTCCATACCTTGGCTGATCCGTTCTTCAAGACCTACTCTGGAAGTATGAGCAATTGAGCTATGGAAAAAGAAGTTATACCATATTCCCTGATGACAGATGTAGGTGTTTTTCGGAGGTAGAGCATCGGTCAAGGCCAACTCAAGTATCCTGAATTGCGCCAGTGGGTGAAAAACGATTCCAAATGGGTTGACTAAAATTTCAAACTTATTTTTGGCCAGTTTTTCTCCAATAAAATCTGCAAAACAACTGCCTATAGAAAGGACACCATTATTGAGTGTTATGGGGGAAGCTGATGGTACCAGGGAAACGGGGGTACGGAACATAGTTCCTAAGTTAGTAAAGTGATCAGGTACTAGTACCTGATATAATGCATACTGGTCGTAGGTTCAACCTACGACCAGTGATTGGGATATCCTACGACCAGTGAGAAATTATTCTGTTAGGCTTCAATAACTTTAAATGCTATATCATGTTGAACTTCTCGATGTAGATTAATTACAGCCTCATAGTCACCTAAGGTTTTTACCGGGGTTTTGAAAGTGATTTTTTTCCTGTCCACTGAAAATCCTTTGCTTTTCAATGCTTCAGAGATTTGTAAAGCAGTAACGGCTCCGAAAATCTTTCCATTCTCACCCGCTTTTGATGATATTTCCAGTACAACTCCTTCTATTGATTCTGCTAGGGTAACGGCATCTTGTTTTATTTTTGCAGCTTTATGTGATGCTTGTTTCACATTTTCAGCGATCCTCTTTTTATTTGATTCGCTTGCAACTAACGCCAATCCTTTTGGAATTAAGTAATTTCTGCCATAACCTCCTTTAACAGTGATCAGGTCATTCTTATAGCCTAAGCCTTTTATATCGTCTATTAATATAACTTTCATGATTTCAAAAATTATTAACCAGTACTATTTTAAAGAATCGGTTACATAGGGTAATAATGACAGGTGTCTGGCTCTTTTTACCGCTTGGCCTACCTTTTTTTGAAATTTAAGGCTTGTACCCGTAATACGACGGGGAAGGATCTTTCCCTGATCATTAACAAACTTCAGTAGAAAGTTAGCGTCTTTATAGTCTATGTATTTTATGCCATTCTTCTTGAATCGGCAATACTTCTTTTTATTATCTGCCCTGTTTACAGGCTCGTTGATTAATGTCATGATGCTGCCTCCTCTTTTTTCTTTTTATTGAATGCTCCTTTTCTTCTTTTGTCGTTGTATGCCAGGGCGTGCTTGTCCAGAGATACGGTTAAAAAGCGCATAACCTGCTCATCACGACGACAAGCTAATTCGAATTCATCCAATGCTTTCGCTTCAGAGTTGAACTCCAGTAAATGGTAAAAACCGGTAGTCTTATGCTGAATAGGATAAGCCAGTTTTTTTAGTCCCCAACTTTCCTCATTGATTAGTTCTGCCTGATTGTCAATAAGGACTTTCTTTAATTCGTCGACTGTATCCTTCATCTGGGTTTCAGACAAAACGGGAGTTAAAATGAATACAGCCTCATAACTCTTTTTCATAATATTAGATCACTGTTTGAAATTCTACTTTCTTTATTGGCCTGCAAAAATAGCCATAATAATAATTACTGCAAAACATTTGATTGATTATGAAGGCGGGTAATGGAAGAGCTACTTTACAGTAAATGATTTTCTTCCTATAAGATCCTCATTGGCGTAGATCTCAACCACATGGTCTCCGGTAATGTATTCGCCGCCTTTGTCATAAAGAAAGGTTATTTGCTGTTTGGTATTGTCAAACAGGATATCCTGCGCTGCGGTATAAAATTCCTCCCGGTCTTTTATCATAAAAGTACCAGAACCATGGGCCACATCGAATAAAACATTGCCTTCAGGTTCAATAACACGAATCCTGATATCTTTTCCCTCTATGGGAGCCACGCTGTTTTCTGCCAGGCTAAAACTAACTTTGAGGCTTTCAATATGTCTGTTCCTGAACTCACCTTCTCTTTCCCTGCCTCTTTGGTTTACCGCACTAATCTTAATATTTTCTGCTTTTAGGGTACTGGCCATAGCCACCTTTTCACCCAATCGCTCAGAAGTTTCGGCCAAATCCTGGATGGAGTCGCTCATTATGTTTTGAGTTACTTTTAGATCAGTATTTTCTGAAAGCAATACTTCATTTACTGCGGTCAATCGCTGTATTTCTGCTTCTTTTTGTCTTAAAAGAGTTTCATACCCTTCCACCTTATCTCTTATCTTATAAAGCCTGGCCCAACCTACATCGGACGATTCCTGTAATTTTTCTTTTTCGGCCTCTAGCTCTTCTTTCGCCAACCGCAATTCCTCTACATCGCCACCCAGTTTACTGATTTCTTCGATTTTAAGTTGTAATTCGTTGCTTATGGATTCCAGTTTATTAAAGGTTTCCTCCAATTCCTCATTGCGGTTCGCTATTTCGGTTTTGAGCTCATTGTTTTTCTGGTGGTCCAGGTACCACTTTACCCCCTGAATGATCACCAGGATGGCTAGAAAAGCTATGATCAATCCAAGTTTGTTATTTTTTTTATTTTCGGTTTCGTTTATCTGCTGCGTCATACTAGATATTGATTTTGGCAAGGTAAAATTAAGATAATATTAAAATTATTCAATGTTAAGTTGATAATTTCGCAACCTGAAGGATTCTTCGTATAAAATAGGCAGGTATGTAGTCAGGTGTTTGGTTCACTTTCTACTTGCTGGTTTTGTGGGAATGGCCATTCTGTGCTGATATTTTAGAGAAGTCGGGAGATTATATTACCAGCTTAAGATATGATGAGATTTATTCAGGGATTGGTCAAAAAAGACCACCCCCACTTGATATAAATCGACTGACAACTGTACTTGATCATGTAATAATATTTGTTTCCAGGCCTTTTCCATAGCTTTTGACCAATGGATGTCATCTACTACCACAATGCTTTTCTGATGAATTTTAGGCAAACACTTTAAAAAGTATTGCAGAGTAGCAGCATAATTGTGATTGGCATCGATAAACAACAAATCAATTCTATCAAAGTTGAATAAAATTTTATCCAAGGTTTTATCGAGGGGCCCGGTAACTATTTGAATATGCTCCACACCCAGATCCTGAAAATTGCGTTTGGCTCTATTACTGATTTCAGGACATCCTTCGAAAGTGATAATTTCAGCGGTGGGAGCTGCCATAGCCAGATACAGGGTGCTCAACCCCAAGTTTGTCCCCAACTCGACTATTACTTTAGATTGGTACCTGTCAACCATATTATGAAGTAGTTGAGATACTTTAGGTCGATTGCTGTTCTTGGCCAAACTACTAATCGTTCTTTGGCTTAGCTTGTTTTTGCCGGTCCCGAAATCAGTAACTTCTATGATTGTTTGATCATCTAACAGGGATTGCCGCAACTTTTGAACGGGATGAATTTTTTGACCGGTTGGATTGTGTTTAACCACCCTGGTATAAAAATCATAAATAAAGGGTGCTTGTAACGAATGTTGATCAACAGCATTTAACCAATAGCTTAGAAACGGCTTAGCCTGAGCAATTTTTCCAAATAACAAAACCTAGTTAAGCTTGTGTGGAAATATCATCAGGAACTCAGGGATACTTACCTGGAATTTGGCTCCGTCAATTACCCGCTCCATTTCATAACTTCCATGCATTTTCCCTATGCCTGATTTTAAGTTACACCCTGATACGTACTGATGTTGTTCTCCAGGCTCCATAATGGGTTGTTGTCCAACTACTCCTTCGCCTTCTACAGTGCGCGCCGAAGTATTGATGTCGTGTATGTGCCACATGCGTCTCAGTAGTTGAATGGTATGTGCACTACCATTCTCAATAGTAACCCGATAGGTAAATACATAGTGGTATTGACTTGGACTGGAGTATTCGGGTTGGTACTCCGTCTCCACTGTTACCTTGACTCCTTTAGTGACTTCTGTTACCACGGACATGATGAAAGCAGGTAGATATATGAATAAAGATAACTAAAGTTTTAAATGCATTGGTTATTGAAAAGGATATTTTATTTTATCCCCAAATCAGGCATTATGGAGGTAAGAATTGAAGAAAGCTGGAAGCAAGTACTTCAAGAAGAGTTCGAAAAACCATATTTTAAAAAATTAACGGATTTTATTCGTCAGGAGTATCGGGCACACCAGGTTTTCCCTCCCGCAAAATGTGTTTTCAACGCCTTGGATAGTTGTCCTATATCGCGGGTAAAAGTGGTAATCCTGGGTCAGGATCCGTATCATGGCCCAGGTCAGGCAAATGGGTTGTGCTTCTCTGTAAACGATGGGATAGCTAAACCACCGTCTCTACAAAATATTTTCAAAGAGCTTAAATCAGACCTGAACATTACTCCTCCAGCCAGCGGTAATTTACAAAGATGGGCAGATCAGGGGGTCTTGTTATTAAACGCATCTCTAACGGTACGTGCTTTCCAGGCAGGATCACACCAAGGCAATGGCTGGGAAGAATTCACTGATCGGGTAGTACGTAAATTAGCTAATGATAAATCGAACCTGGTGTTTATGCTGTGGGGTAGTTTCGCTCAAAAAAAAGGTGGTGTTATTGATAACCACCGTCATTTAGTGCTAAAATCACCACACCCTTCCCCACTTTCTGCTCATCGTGGATTTTTGGGCAATGGACATTTTGGTAAAGCGAACCAATACCTCCGTGATCATGGAGGCCAGCCGATAAAGTGGTGATTATTCGATAATCTTAAATAACCGGCTCCAACGAATTCTTTTAATCCAAGATTCATTCTTGTCTATTGACATCCACACGAACATTGGTTTGCCCATAATATGATCTTCGGGCACAAAGCCCCAAAATCTAGAGTCAATCGAATTGTGCCGGTTGTCTCCCATCATGAAGTAATAATCCTGATTGAAAGTATACTGGCTTACTGCCTGGCCATCGATGGATAGGGTTTGGCCATCAATGGTTGCGTTTTCAAGGCCTTCGTAATTTTGTATAAAGAACCCATATTTTAGTATATTTTCGGGGTTGATTTCTATGGTTGATCCTTTGGCTGGTATCATTAATGGCCCATAGTTGTCTTCATTCCACGATAAATTAGTGGCGTCTGGGTAAATGCTCACTTGACGCTCACCAGGCGCCCAGGTGGTTAATGCACCTGTTAGCGGGTGAATGCTCATTTTCTCAATCACAATATCTGGAATACTTGAAAGTTTCTCGATATCTTGTGCCATAGCACCTTTTATGTAATAGGTGTTTACTCCCAGATTATTAACATCCCAAATTCCGTTCCTCATAAACACCCTCTTATTGATAGATAATTTGCTGGTTACTTTGTAACTGATTTGCATAAATGTGGGGTTGGGGGAGACTTCTCCATTGATATACAACTGCATATCTTTTATTTCCAACACATCTCCGGGAATTGCCACACATCTTTTTACATAATACGTTTTAAGATCTACCGGATGGTCTTCCTCTCCAGGAATACTGGGGTTGCCAGGGTAGTTAAAAACAACCGGCTCGTTTCGTTTTACGTCTCGAAAACCTGGTAACCGAAATGAAGGGAGCTGTATCCAATCCAGATAAGAGGTAATATTAAGGATTGGAATCTTTTGATGGGTCAAGGGTACCTGTAAAGGAGTAACTGGGGTTCTGGGACCATAATGAATCTTGCTTACGAAAAGATAGTCACCAACCAATAACGACCCTTCCATGGAGGGAGTTGGTATGGTGAAGGCACTGAGTAATCCCCACTTCAGTATGGTGGCAACAATTACTGCAAATTTGAGGGCATCAATCCACTCTCTGGTTTTACTACGAGGTTTTGGATCTTTTTTATCTTTATTAGAATTCCAAAAACTTTTCTTAAATGCTAATTTCTTCATAAAATCATTTGCTATTAAAGGTCCAAAAAATCATCCATAGATAAAATACCTTTACGGTTTTGAATCCATTCGGTTACTAAAACTGCTCCCAGAGCAAATCCCTTCCGATTCAGTGCTTTATGTTGTAAGGTTATTTCATCATTCTCAGATACATATTTTACCGTATGGGTACCGGGCACTTTCCCCTGACGAAAGGCATTAATTGATAATTTTCCTGATTGGGGTGTTTCATCCAGGATCCATTGATCTATCCGATCGATTCTTTCAATAATTCCATCCGCCAGGGTGATAGCAGTACCACTTGGGGCATCTTTTTTTTCAGTGTGATGAATTTCTTCCATGTTCACCTCAAATTCCGGATATAAGTTCATTATCCTGGCAAGAAAATTGTTTAGCTTAAAAGCAATATTTACCCCTAAACTGAAATTTGAAGCATAAAAATAAGTGCCATTTTTTTTCTCACAGTAAGAATCAAGCTCTTCCTTTTGGTGCAGCCATCCGGTAGTGCCGGATACCACTGGAATTCCCTGATTGATGCACAATTTGAGGTTCTCATAAGCTTGCCCGGGAGTGGTAAACTCAACTGCAACATCAACTAAGTCCGGCCTCCAATCTTTTAGTGTATCCTGATTGTGTATATCGATTTTATCATAGATTTGATGGCCCCTTTCTTCTGCAATGGCGGCGATTTCTCTACCCATTTTGCCGTACCCAATAATACCGATTACCATAATCTAAAATTTAAAACTTAGTGCCAGCCCACTATTCAAAATTCCAAAATCCTGCCGCAGACTGGGAGTCAACTTTATTGAAGCCATTTTATCTTTGGGAAAATTCTTGAGATGTGCATCTATATACGCATCGGCAATTACTATGAAATACGCCAGCATGGAACCGACAATAAGGAAGTCACGGTCTCTTCGGAAGCGATCTGTTTCTCTTTCCAGTGTACTTGCCGGAAGGGTATGCAAGGGGTTCTCCGGATCAATATTGCCTGTCCTCACAGCAAATAAGGCCTCTCTGGTTTCATTGTAGCGTACATCATTCCAGTTAATACCATACCCCAGAGCGGCGGCACCGCCGTATACGATGGGCAATTTCCAGTACTTATTATTGTAGATCTGGCCTGACCCGGGGAATGCTGCCGACAATAATGCTGCCCTCGAAGGGTCCTTACTATCTACTCCTGCTCCAACCAGTAGCAGTTCGTTTGGCTTGGGCGCCAAAGTATCAGAGGACTGCCCAAGTCCCTCTATTATCGCAGTCATGGTCAAAGCTAATGTAAGGATAAATAACCGGGCCAGCATGGGCTACACTTCTAGTATGTCCAGGATTCGATTCAAATCATCCGTGGATAAAAAAGGAATACGGATCATGCCTCTACTTTTTTCATCGGCAGTTATCTGAATACGTGATCCAAAATGAGCGCTTAGTTTATGCTGTAGCTGGCGAAGTGCAACTTCACTGGATGTATAGGTCTTGACTTTAGCACCTTTATCAGGGTTGCCGGTAACAATAGCTCTTACCAGAGCTTCTACCTTTCTTACACTCAGGTCTTCCTTAAGTATTTGCTGAAATACTCTTAGCTGTATATCAATACTCTCAATGTTGATCAAAGCCCTGGCATGACCCATGGATATTTTTTTATCCCTGACCCCAATTTGAATATCTGGGGGTAACTTTAATAACCGTAGGTAGTTGTTTACCGTAGATCGATTTTTGCCTACGCGATCGCCAAGCTCTTCTTGTTTTAAACTACATTCCGAAAGTAGGCGTTGATAGCTAAGTGCGATTTCAATAGCATTTAGATTTTCCCGTTGGATGTTTTCTATCAACGACATCTCCAACATATCCTGGTCATTAGCAGTGCGTATGTATGCCGGTATGACTGCTAAACCAGCTAGTTTTGATGCTTGTAACCTGCGCTCACCGGCGATAAGCTGATATTGGTTTTTACCAAGCACTCGAACGGTAATTGGTTGAATTATCCCCTGAATTTTAATGGAATCAGCTAATTCGCCTAACAATTTTTGGTTAAAATCGATGCGTGGCTGAAAAGGGTTAACTTCAATTTGATCCAGACTAATTTCTGCTATGCTTCCGGTTGCAATAGTGCGCACCGGGGCTTCAAATACTATTGAATCATCTAAAAGTGCTCCCAGCCCCCTTCCCAAGGCATTTCTTCTCTTTGGTTTGTTATCGGGCATTGCTGTTTTAGGCCAGATTATTCTTTTTAATAACTTCTCGCGCGAGATTAAGGTAGCTGATGGCCCCTTTGCTTTTGGCATCATGGGCTATTGCAGGAACTCCAAAGCCAGGTGCCTCACTGAGTTTGATATTTCTGGGAATAATAGTTTTGAATACGATTTGTTTGAAATGAGTATTCACTTCTTCTACTACCTGATTGGACAATCTCAATCTAACATCATACATTGTGAGTAATATGCCTTCGATTTCTAAGTTGGTATTTAAACGTGATTGAATAATTTTTACGGTATTCAAGAGCTTACCCAACCCTTCCAATGCAAAATACTCACATTGAACCGGTATAAGCACTGAGTTAGCTGCTGTTAGTGCATTGATAGTAATAAGACCAAGTGAAGGAGAACAGTCAATGATTACAAAATCATAGTTGTCTACTACCTTTGATAGTGCCTCTTTCATTTTTCCTTCCCGGTCCTCCAAATTGACCAATTCAACTTCTGCACCTACCAGGTCGATTCTTGAGGGCACTATTGATAAATATTCAATTTCAGTGTCTAAGATAGCATCTTGAACATCGGTTCCATTCACCATACATTCATAAACACTAATGGACACTGTTCGTGGATCTATTCCTACACCTGAAGTGGTATTTGCCTGAGGGTCTGCATCCACTACCAGTGTTTTAAATTCCAGAGCAGCAAGGCTGGCAGCTAGATTCATTGCAGTAGTGGTCTTACCTACCCCACCCTTTTGATTGGCAATGGCAATTATTTTACCCATAGGGAAGTAAACAATTTTATAGAACCTCCAATTTGCACCAAAATTAATTCTTTTCCTTGGGAATTGATTAAATTATTTGGAGCGTAATAGCCCCTTTTAGCAAGAAAATTACCCCGCCCCCAATGCAAATAAATAGCAATAGTAAACCACCATGATTTTACTTTCAAAAAGTGCTTTGATCGAACCAGGTCAACAACTGTTGGCCTACTTTTTATTTTTTTTCGACTCTTCTTGCACCTTCATGGCATCTGACAATCGCTGCTGAAATTTTGACTTCTTTTTGTCCTTGTTTCGTATCTTATTCTCTTCCATTATTTTAAGTATTTTATCTTCATCAATGAAATACTTTTTAATAATAAGCTGTTGCCCAAAATTCAAAATATTAAGTACGAAATAGTAGAATGTCAGTCCTGATGCGAATTTATTGAAGAAAAATATCATCATGAAAGGCATAAGGTATTGCATGGATTTCATTGGCCCCTGCATGGTGGTCATTTGTTGGTTTTGTATGGTTGCTAAATAGGTTGAAGCAGCCATTAATAGGGTAAACAAACTGACATGAGCTCCATAAAATGGGATGTCAAAAGGAAGGCTTAGAATAGAATCATAACTGCTAAGATCATCAGCCCATAAAAAAGAGGCCTGGCGGAGTTCAATGGAGTTTGGGAAAAAGTTGAACATGGCCAGTAATATGGGCATCTGCAATAACATGGGTATACACCCACTTAGCGGGTTTACCCCCACTTTTCCATACAATTCCATTTGAGCTGCCTGAGCCTTTTGCATGTCATCCCCAAATTTGCTCTTTATCTCATCCAATTGAGGTTTCAACACCTTCATTTTGGCCATACTGAGGTATGACTTATATGAGACAGGGGAGAGGATTATTTTAATGAAAAAGGCCAATATGATGATGATGATTCCATAACTTGCTATATAGCCTTCTAAAAAACTAAACACAGGAATGATCAGCCATTTATTAAATAGAGCAAAAACGGACCAGCCTAAATCCACATTCTTGGAAAAACCTTCGGTGACCTTCTTCATTAACTGGTAGCTGTTTGGTCCGAAGAAAAAAGTAAAACCTTCAGTAACCAGACTTTCCTGATTAATGTTCAGTGCCATCTCAAGATCCTTAACCACCGTAGTGTCTAATTCAGAAACTACTTGTGTGGATATAGCAGCTCCCTGAAAAGGAGTATTACTGATTAAAGCAATGGTGAAAAATTTCTGTTTCAAGGAGATCCAACGAATTGAATCAGCTAACACTTCCTGTTCCAAATCATTGCTGTTAACACCAACGTCATTGAAAGAACCATCTGTTAAATAGTAGTTCACTGAAGAATTAAGTCTTGAATCCTTTAAACTTTTTTCCAGCTTTTTCAGGCGTTCCTTCCATCTGAAATGTGCCAATGTAGTTGGATCTGATGATCCCAAACTGGTTAAATCAATCCTGTATTTTAATGAATGTCCCTGTCCCAGGGTATAGTATTGATGAATCTGTTTGCCATTTCCCAGATCAATACTGAATTTTAGTTCGGTAGAATCACCTTGAGTGGTTATTTTATGCTCCTGGAAGTAAAGATCCATCAGGTCAACCTCCTTGCCTCCGATATTTACCAGAAACGACATTTCAGTGCTGTTTTCATCAAAGAGCACCAAAGGCCTTTTGTCGAAGGTCTGATATTGCTTCAACTGAACCATACTAACGGCACCGCCTTTGGTAGAAAAGGTGATCGCTATCTCATTGTTTTCTAATAGTACTGATTCTGATTGACCGGTCATTACCTGAGCCAGGTCGCCAAATTGTTCTCTTTGCCGAATTTCCCGCAAACTGTCCTGAGCGATATTATCAGCAGGCCTGAGGGTAGTTGATGGCTCGACAGGACGAGACTGTTGTTCCGTGGCCTGCGGCGTAATGGCTCCAGGAGGAGGCTGTAAATCCTGGGTAAAGTAAAAATATCCCAGTAAAAGTAATGAAATCAGGATTAGTCCTGTGACTTGATTTTTATCCATATCGGATGACCTGTTTTATGGTTTTCCTTTGTGCTCCAAGGCAGCCTTAACAAATTTAACAAAAAGCTTATGAGGGTTTAAAACGGTACTTTTCAATTCAGGATGAAACTGAGTGCCAACAAACCAGGGGTGGTCGCTAAGTTCGATAGTTTCTACCAGATTGGTTTCAGGGTTGATGCCTGACATGATCATTCCTGCTTTTTCAAACCGGGCCATATATTGATTATTGAATTCATAACGATGACGATGTCGTTCTGATAGTTTTGTTTTTCCATATGCCTGATGGATTTTTGTCCCTTTTTTAAGAGTACAATTATAGGCCCCTAGGCGCATAGTACCACCTTTATTGGTGATTTGCTTTTGATCTTCCATCAGATCAATTACATAGTTCTTAGAATCCATTGCCATTTCAGAAGAAGCAGCATCAGCTAAACCTAATACATTTTGGGCGAATTCGATCATGGCACATTGCATTCCAAGACAAATACCAAAAAATGGCACGTTTTGTTCTCTGGCAAAACGGGTTGTTTCTATTTTTCCTTGCATTCCTCTTTCACCAAATCCCGGAGCAACTAGAATCCCGTGAAGACCACCCATGGTCCGTTCAACATTGTCTACAGTAATTGTATCTGCACTGATATAGCGAAGGCGAACTTTACATTCATTATGATTCCGAAATAGATTTATAGGCATCAGGTAACTCCACATATTTACCTATCAAACCAACCTCAATCTCGTCAGTTGGGTTCTTGTGCCTTCCCAGGAACTCCTTCCACGACTCTATTTGTACTTCTGAATTTGTACCCAATCTCAGTTTTGAAAGTACGCGTTCATCCAATTTTTCTTTCCGCATCATCATCGGAACGTCATAAATTGTCTCTGCGTCCATTGCCTGTATTAACTGAATTGTAGTTCACATTACAAAACAGGGCTATTTTTTTTCTCAAATCTACGGGTAACGGTTTTTCAGAACGACAAACCAGGATATCAGGCTGAACCCCTGCTTCCAGAAGTTGTTTTACAGAATGTTGGGTCGGTTTGGTTTTTAGTTCGCCGGCAGCACTTAGATATGGCACCAGGGTAAGATGGATTACTAATAAATTACTTGGTCCCACTTCCCATCTGAATTGGCGAACCGCTTCAATGAAGGGTAATGATTCAATATCTCCTACACATCCTCCAATCTCAGTAATGATGATATCGTAGTTCTTATCATTACTAAGGGCTCGAAAATTTCTTTTAATCTCATCGGTAATATGTGGAACTACCTGTACTGTTTTCCCCAGGTAGGCACCTTTTCTTTCCTGAGTAATTACATTATAGTAAATACGGCCTGTGGTAACATTGTTTGCCTGTGAAGTTGCTACGTTAAGAAACCGCTCATAATGACCCAGATCCAGATCTGTTTCTGCGCCGTCATCGGTGACATAGCACTCTCCATGTTCATAGGGGTTTAGGGTGCCGGGGTCTATATTAATGTAGGGGTCGAATTTTTGAATAGTAACAGAAAATCCACGCGCTTGCAACAGCTTCCCCAAAGATGCAGAAATGATGCCTTTACCCAGTGAAGAGGTTACTCCACCAGTAACAAAAACGTATTTGGTTGATCCCATAAGTAGCTAGTACCCAATATTACTTATGGGGTACAAATCTAGGCATTAAAAAGAATTTTACTAGACTAATTCAATTTTTTCTAACACCCTCGATGGGCTAATATTTAAGTGATTTTTACATGATTTAGCCGTTAATACATCGATTAATCAAAAACTCTTTCATTGCTGGTTACCTATTTAGATAGTACTATTCTGATACTATTTATAAGTATTTCATTCCTGGCTATAAATATAGGAGACAAGATGGTAGTAAACCTTCGACCAAGGCATTCATTTGTCAATTACCCCTTCGATTAACCATCGATATATATGATAACCCCTCTTATGTACTATTTGCTCCCCTTTTGGCAAATACGCTACGCTTAAAATCACAAAATTTGATACTAGTAATTATGGGTGGACCTTAACTAGGAGTATTGTAGTAACATTTTCTAATGAAAAAGGTTTTTTTACTATTCATTTATTGCATCGGTTTTATCGCTTTTAGCAGTTCGCTTACGGCTCAAAATTGCGTGATCCTGGACAAGGGTAACCTTATGACGCGAAGTTCTCTGTGCGCTCCGGTGGATTTGGAGTGGGATGTGTTATATACCGGTGTAAACAATGGAGGAGGCCCGGTGGAGATTTTCATAGATTGGGATGATGGTAATACCGACCTGGTCCCTGCGGTACTTACCAATGCTGTCACCAGGGAATGGTCTGTGACCAATGTTCCCCATACCTATCCTCAGGGAGGAAGTCAGTGTACTTATGAACCGCAGGCTTTTTTGGTGGTGAATGGTGTTATTTGTAGCAGTACCGGCCAGGAACAGATTGTAACGGTATGGGACACCGACGACGAGAACGGCGGAGACATTCGCGTTGACCCTGTGGAGTACCGGGTGTGCGTGGGACATTCAGCCTCGGTCACTTTCAATGACAATAGCAATTTCAACTGTGTGCCCCCTGATGAAAATGACGACCCCAATATAGAAAACCGGTGGATCCGATGGGATTATGGAACAGGAAATCCTGCTAATCGAATAGCTGGCATCCAAGTAGGTGGAAGCAGTCCCGGGTATCCTTTTTCAGGGGCGGTCGATTATATGCCGGCACCGGTAACAGGACCCTGGTCTACCAGTAGCGTAGTAACAGTCCCGGGAACTACCACGGTGGC
>QIMC01000437.1 GCA_003232185.1 Flammeovirgaceae bacterium
ACCGATGCGGTTTGGACCGATTTTGATCAGGATGGTTTCACTGATTTAGTGATCGTGGGAGAATGGATGCCCATCACCTTTATTCGTTTTGATGGTCGAAAATTTACCAATGAAAGCAAAAAATATGGCGTCCTGAATTCCGAAGGTTGGTGGTACAGCATCGCTGCCCATGATTTAGACAATGATGGAGATGAGGACTTGGTGGTTGGGAATTTGGGATTGAATTATAAGTATCAGGCTTCACCACAGGAACCATTTGAGGTTTTTTACAATGATTTCGATGAAAACGGTCAAAAGGACATTGTGTTAAGCTATTATAATTTCGGTGATCGGTATCCCTTACGAGGACGATCCTGCTCAGCACAGCAAGTTCCAGATATTAAGTATGATTTCCCCACCTACAATCAATTCGCATCAGCTAATCTTCTAGACGTTTATGGGCTTGAAAAGCTGGATCCAGCCTTGCATTATGAAGCGAAAACATTTGCCAGCGTATTGTTGGACAATAAGGGACAGGGGCAGTTTGAAATGGTTCCATTACCCAATGAAGCACAGATATCATCGGTCAACAGTATATTGGTTATTGACTTAAACCAGGACGGAAACAAAGACCTGATATTGGCAGGAAACCTCTTCCCTGTAGAGATCGAAACGCCTAGAAATGATGCAGGTATTGGCCTGGTGCTTCTAGGCGATGGAAAAAACAATTTCGAACCTTTACCAACTGCTGTAAGTGGTTTGGTGGTCCCTTATGATGTAAAAAGCATGGCAGTGTTGACATCGAAAAATGCCAACAGGATCATCTTTGGAGTAAATGATGGGCCAATGCAAGTCTTTGAAATTGGGAGCAGCTTTCCGTAGCTTGTAGCTACGGAATATATGTGCAGACTCTGCTATGAATGGGTTGGTAGCCGCAGGCTACCAACAGCTGCAAATGGCACAAACAGCTTTAGTATTCACAAACTCCCTTTACAATACGTCCACTCCGAAGGAGAGGAAACAGGGGTGGGTATTGTTGGAGGACCCTGGATTGACCTGATCAATCCAGGGGTAGGAAACCTTTTGATGTTTCAATGGTTTAATAATGATAAATGAAGCTGCAACCAACCTCACAACGAAAATGGAAAAAATACCACACTTCTTGCAAACAGTGATAATCATGGTTCTGATATTGGAGTTTGGTTGTGACTCTTTTGACGAGTCACTGAAATTAAACCCTATTATTCCAGGTGAGTTTGACTGGTCATTTCAAGCCACAGAAACCACCAACGATCTTTTCGATATCCATTTTATAAACTCCAGCACAGGTTGGGCTGTCGGAAATCAGGTTATTCTTGCCACCTCCGATGGAGGCATTGGATGGCCAGTCACACCAGTGAGTTCGGATATTCCAGAATTGTTAAAAAGCGTCTTTTTTATAAATAGTACCACGGGATGGATGAGTGGAACTGTCAGCGATGGGGATGCCGGTGAAATTTACATTTCACAACAAGGCGGCGCGTATCCCCAGCGACAGGGAACCTTTGCTACTTCACTTAACTCGATTTTTTTTCTTGATGGAAATAATGGATGAGCTGCGGGAGAAAACGGAGACATTGTTAGTACTACAGGTGGTGGGTCTACATGGAATCATTTGACTAATATTGGCTCGATCGTTTTTGATATACAGTTTACTACTGTTGAAAAAGGATGGGCTGTCGGTCCACTCGGCGCTTTGCTTCATACCAAGGATGGAAAAAATTTCATTCAAGAAGACCTCGACATTACTGCCAGGCTTGAAGCTATTCATTTTACTGACACCCTAAATGGGTGGGCATGTGGGAACAGAAATACGATTCTCAGAAGGCACATGTCCGCACAAAATATACCAGTTTGGTCTTCAGTTTCAGTACCCGGTGTATCAGAAGTTACCGAATGGATCGATATTCATTTTATTGATCACATAAATGGCTGGGTAGTGAATAGTGAAGGAAAAATATATCACACATCAGACGGTGGAGTTAGCTGGATAAATGAAACATCTGAAGTTTTGGGAGAATTAAATGCCATTCACATGGTTTCTCAATCAAATGGCTGGATTGTCGGAGATAATGGGCTTATTTTGACATACACCCCATAATCAGTATCAGACAGACATTGGGCTGGCTGGTTTATTGATAGAACAGGCCATAAATTGGATTAAGAGCGGAAAAATCCATACATTATTGGGCTATGAGCATAACTAAACTAGTCTTTGGCATTTGCATATTGCTACTTTCTTGCCAAATTAAGACTGATCGTCAAACATACGGGCCAAAGATGGAAGTGAATCTGGAGCCACCTGCTTACAAGCTCCAAATCCCATCAAATGACAGTTTGTATAATAATATACTTGGATCACTTGTCGGTTCTGCAATTGGTGATGCAATGGGTGCTCCTACTGAGATGTGGAGCCGCCAGAACAGACAAAGATCCTATGGATACGTTGAAAAGCTTAATCCAAGTTTTATTGATCCATCTCCTGAAGGTCTTTGGGACTTCCATTTACCACCGGGAACCACTACAGACGATACTCGATGGAAATCGCTGGTGGGCAGTTATACAGCCAATAATTTAGCTTCTTTTTATCAGCCTGAAGGGCCCGACCCATACCAGTTCTCCGAGCACATTCTGCATGCCTATCAACAGGAAGTGAAACACCTAAAAGAAAGCCCCGGTGATGATCCGATGGAAATCGAGCATAACATCCGTCGACTCACCTGGTTACAGGAGTGGGCTATGGTGGCAAAACCATTTGCGGCACGGGATCTGGAGGCATATACTACTGCATTGCACCGATTTTACGGTGGCGATTTGTTGTGTGCCGGTATGTTATACGCCCCGGTAATTGGGTTGCCCTACCCGGGAGATCCGGAACTAGCTTATCGTGCGGGCTTTCGGCTAGGTATTTTCGACCAGGGCTATGCACGAGATATAACCGGCCTTACCGCATCAATGGTAGCGGCAGCCCTTCCCTATGATGCCACTCAAAATTCCATAATGGAAGTTTTTCGAACCGTAGATCCAAATGATTTTTTTCGTAGTCGATTGTTTGGAAGAGAAGCATTTAAAACATTTCAAGCGGCTGAAACTATCTCCAATGCAGCAAAGGAGCTGAAAATGTGCCACAACGACTTGGCAATACCTATAGTTGACGGAGATTCCTTAGCAGCTTGCCGTTTACAATTGGCATTTGAATTATTAGATGAAAGAAACCAGCACTCGCCTGCTCACGCCCAAGAGATTCTATTGGTGACGCTAACAGCGCTAATGTACAGCGACTTTGACTTCCAGGCAGCTATGGAGTTTATCACAAATTACGGTCGGGATAACGATACTTCAGGAGCGGTGGCGGGAGCTATTCTGGGAGCTTATTGGGGATTTGACGCACTACCTGTTTCACTTAGAGATCAGGTGCTAAAAACCAATAAAAAGAATTTAGGGATTGATTTGGAAACTCTAGCATCCGAAATTACTGACAAAATCAGCCATGAATTGACAAATATCTGACCGAAAAAACCAAGTGAAAATTGTTATCATTATATGGAATCATTAGTAAAGATCTGCTTCCTGTTCGCACTTGGAATTGGATTCTACTCTGCTCATGTAATTAACACAACAAACGACGATCCTGGAGAAGCGTTGGCAAAAATATACTGCAGCACTTGCCATCAATTGCCCGATCCGGAAATTCTAACTAAGAAAAGTTGGAATTATTTGTTGACTGATATGGGGTTCCGGTTAGGCATTGTCGATTATCAACCAATCGCCGCTATTTCCCCGGTAGCACTTCTGTACATGACCAGCCGGGAACAGTTGTTGAATATGGGGGGACTAGTACCAGAACAACCATTGCTATCAGACGAAGAATGGAAATCAATAAGAGCATTTTATATTAAAAATGCCCCGGAAACTCCTCTTCTACAAGGTCAAAAGAAAAAAATAAATACAAGCCTGCCTCAATTTGAATTAAAGATTCCAACACATCAACCGAAAGCTGCAGTTATGACCCTTGCCAGAGTGGACCCCATCAATGGGGGAATTATATTGGGTAACCAACATGACCAGAATTTAACAATCCTAAGTCCTGACTTGAATGTAGTCTCGATTAAGCCTGAGCGTGAAATTTTTGTGGATGTATCAGTTAGAGCGGACAGCTTATACTTACTATCCATAGGTGACTTAATGGGCCGGCACATAGGAGTTGGAAAAGGTTTTCTTCAACTCAAAAAAAGAAATGAGGAAAGCATCATTGATATTGGTAGGCTAGTAGAGTATCTGCACCGTCCAGTTGATATTGAATTTTCCGACTTGAATAACGATGGCAAACAGGAATTGATCGTTTGTAATTTTGGTGACGAGACTGGAAATGTTTCCATTTTTAATTCCGATGGCACCTTCGTAAAAGAACTGATACAAGCACCAGGGGCGGTTAGGAGCCAGGTACATGACTTTAACCAGGACGGAAGGCCAGACATCGCGGTGCTTATGAGTGACGCCAGAGAAAATATCAGCTTGTTTATTAACCATGGAAATCATGAATATGAACAAAAAACTGTAGTTGAATGTCACTCGGCTTACGGACATACCTACTTTGAAGTTCAGGATTTTAATCAGGATGGACACATGGATTTTTTGACTGCCAATGGCGATACAGATGCAGACCCTTTTAATACACTAAAGAATTATCACGGAGTCCGAATTTACTTGAATGATGGAGAAAATAATTTCAACCTGAACTACTTTTATCCCATGTACGGCGCTCACTTTGCTAAGGCCTGCGATTTTGATCAAGACGGGGATTTGGACATTGCCGTAAGTGCGTTTTTCCCAGATTTTTCATCTGATCAACCGGAGCAGTTTACTTATCTGGAGAACACAGGTAATTTAAATTTCATCCCCTACACGCATAAAGAAACCTACCAGGGTAGATGGATGACCATGGACATTGGGGACTACGACCTAGATGGTGATGTGGACATAGTGTTGGGTGGAGGTTACCTTTCCCTGGGTATGGCGGTGGAGCATAATGACAAGTTCAAATTACTGGCTGCTAATGGAAAAGCAGTGCTGGTGTTTGAAAACAAGCTAATCAGTGATGAATTAGAAATTAGAAATTAGAAATTATGAATTAGAAATTGGTCTTGGAGCTACTGGAGTTACATTTTGTTCATTGTTCGACATTCACAACTTCCTACGCTTCAGCGTAGATCCTATGCACATATTCCAAATCCCGATGCATAGCTGAGTACACCTGATCAGGGTCAATGGATATCTCTCTGGCTCCGTGCTCCGCATCGCCCAGGGGGTATTCAAAATGCAGGCTCACCGGAACATTTATTTGGTATTTCTTTAGTAGCCCAAAGTACTTCTTAAAATTGACCATACCCTCGCCCATAGGTACATTGATAGCATCCCAAACGCCGTCTTTCTTCTCCCATCTAAAATCTTTTAACGCGATGGTTTTTATTCTCTGCTGTACCAGCCTCAAACCTGTTTCCCATGACTTGCCGCCTTCCACTGTTGCATGACGAATATCATATTGTACACCCATAGATTGTATGAGTGACTGTTTAACCATATCATACAATTCATGTATTGAAGCACCTGCATAAGCCGCTCCTGCATGATTTTGGTAACAACCTACCAGGCCGAGATCACTGTTTAGGTTCCCCAGTGCTTTCAATTGCTTTTGAAAACCAGTTAAAGCTTCCGGAATGGTAACATCTTCGGGGTATCGAAACCAGTTCATGCGGTAATATTTTATACCAAGCTGTGCTGCGGTCCGAAGCAATGTTTGATCCACCGGGTCCGTAGCGTCATCAACAGCAGTGGTCATCATTAGTGGTTCAAAACCAGCATCTCCGATGGCTTCAATTGCTTTAGGAAGGTCTTGTTCTACCCGCTCCGGAATCACATGACCCTTGGGTCTGACTGTAAGATCAACGCCGTCAAAGCCAATATCAGCAGCTGCTTTAGCCATATTCTGGTAATTCAGAAATTGCAAATGCTTGGAAAAAATGCTTATATGAAGCTTATCGTCAATATCGTGGTTAAGCATATTGGGAAAAGAAGCAGTAGATAAAGGAAGTATGCCCGCTGCCATTACAGTTTTTTTGATAAAGGTCCTCCTTGATTGACATTCCATAGTGTTTTCGATATTAATTGTCCTAAGGTAAAAAATAATTAAAAATTGGCAGTGACATTTTGCAAACCCTTTAAGTTTCGCTCCAATACAATTTTCACATCTTCATCTTCTAATTGACCAATAATACCAACATTACCCTTAAAATCAGATGAAGCTAATATTTTTAATGGAGAATACTGTAAAAAAAATAGGGTAATGCTTCATGTCTGAGCTTAACCCGGAAATTATGCATTAGACTTCGTAACGCTTACACCGTAGCTTCAGCGTAGGCACTAGTGAGAGCCTTCAATGGCTGCGCCAAAGGCGTCCCGTTGGGGTAAAATAGGCACTCGCACCGTGCTTCGCCGTAGCGGCTTCGCAAAGGCACAGCAGAATTTTGCATCGGAACATAGCACCGCTATGGTCAGTAGCCGATGGAAAGAACTTTAGCGAGTCCGTCCTTGATTTGCTCAAGAATATCTGTGTCAATAGCCCCAATTCTCTTTACAAATCTCCGCTCGGAGACAGAGCGCACTTGAAAACAGTCAGCAGCGGATGGCTTTTTCAGTTTGTTTTGCTTATTAGGTATGATTTTGACCATCCAAGGAGCAATGTCGTATCGGTCTTTCCAGTCAGTAAGGGGAACAATGATTTTCAGAGGCAGTCGACCTACTGTATTGTCGTTGACAATTATTGCCGGTCTTGTCTTTTTGATTTCTGCTCCAACTGTAGGGTCAAGGTTGATGAGCCAAATATCACCTTGCTTCATAGAAGTTGTCAAAGTCAATATTGGAGAATGCAGTTAATTCTTTATCCGTTTGGTAGTCGCCCAGCAAAGTGTCAACTGCTTTTTCCATTTTCTTTTTTAACTCACTCTCGCGAATGGATTTGAGTGTCCGCTCAACGAGTAGTATTCTCTTACTGATTGGTAATCGTTGAATTTCTTTTATTAATTCTTTTGTTCCCACAATACAAAGATACGAAATTGTATTCCTAAAGGTTGCCATTATCCGTAGCCTCTTTTTATGTTTTGTTCTTTTCAAAAGTCAAGGTTTTTAAGTAGCTCGAAGCTCGCTGATGTCTCAATATTGTCAAGGTTAGCGTCTGTAATTCCTGCTCTGAATTTGACGTCAAGATTGTCTGGTAATCCTGGGTTGGGAAAATGATGTCGAAACCAATCCTTGATGTTGGTCCGCCCTTTCTCTTTTTTAAGAATTGATGTCAAACTCACTGTAGTCTTTTTTTAATGTGTGTGTCTTGAATGGTAAATATAGTTCTTAAATAGGATGTCCTAAAGGGTGCAAGTCCCTGATGCGCGGGGGGTTCCCCGCAAAGATGCGGGGCAGGCTGTGCTCTGAAGCAAAGCAAGTGGCAAGGTAGTTTTCCGTGAGGGATGCACTGAAGCCAGCCAGCCGGTAAGCACCTAGATTGCCCCAACTGGACGCCTTTGGCGTGGTCAGTTATGGCTCGGAATAGATTTCTAGTGCATAATCCAGGTTTAATTCCAGGTTTAATTCCAGGTTTAAGATATTGAAAATATCCATATATCTTAATAATTATTTTTATCCTCTTATATTTGGCACTACTCAATAATGTGATTCAGAACTTCAAATTATCTTTTTAATGTCTCCAGATTTTATAGGATTGGAAGAAACCTGGCGGTGGTTCGGCCCCAAGGATCCAGTGACCTTACAATACATTCGTCAAACAGGTGCAACCGGCATAGTTACTGCACTGCATGAAGTCCCGTTGGGGGCTGTTTGGAGCCTGGATGCCATAAAGGAAAGAAAGAAAATAATAGAACAACAACAGGGGTTAAGGTGGTCAGTGGTTGAAAGCCTACCGCTTCATGAAGACATCAAGACCCATTCCGGATCATTTCAGCAATATATTGAGAATTATAAAATATCTATCCGGAATCTGGCAAAGGCAGACATCAGAACCATCTGCTACAATGTTATGCCGGTATTGGATTGGACCCGCACACAAGTCAACCATTTAGTTGAAGATGGTTCAGGGGCTCTTAAGTTCGACTGGGTTAGTCTCTGTGCTTTTGATCTGTTCATATTAGGGCGTGAGCATGCAGCAGCTGACTACCAGGAGGAAGTAATGGTTAAAGCAAAAGACTGGTACCAAACAAGCACCCGGCAAGCAAAAGATGCCCTGGTACAAATCATGGTGGCAGGCCTCCCCGGATCGGACCAGGGCTTCGATTTGGATCATTTCAAAGGTGCCTTGAAAAGATATGAGAAAATTACTCCATCGACATATTTAGCACATATTAAGTATTTCCTGGAGCAGGTGATACCAGTTGCTGAGGAAAACAAGGTGGTCCTGGGAGTTCATCCCGACGATCCTCCTTTTAATATACTAGGATTGCCCAGAATAGTCCGAACTGAATCCCACATACAGCGCTATCTTGACCTGTACCCAAGTACTAATCATGGATTAACCCTTTGTACCGGTTCTCTGGGTGCTGACCCTGAAAATAACCTGGTTTCCATTGCCAACAATTATAAAGATCGGATTCATTTTGTACACCTGAGAAATGTAACCACCTATGATTATCAGTCATTTTTTGAGGACAATCACCTCGAAGGTGCTGTAGATATGGCCGGAGTCATTCAGGTATTACTTGACACGGTTAAGCAAAGAAACATCTTACTTCCGTTCAGGCCTGATCATGGCCATACTTTGGCCAAGGAACATGAACCATCGTCCTATCCGGGTTATCCCTTGATTGGGAGGCTCCGGGGTCTAGCTGAGTTGAGGGGACTGATCATGGGACTTATGTCTCAGGAAAATGACAAATAGCAAATATAAAAAGTCAACTAAGCACCAAGTTCCAATGATCAATGCACCATTTGTTGCATGTGAATCCAGGTTGAGAACGTTTGGAATTTTGGTCATTGGATATGGTGTTTTTTTGCTATTTTTTTGTCATTTGTGCTTTCCCTCTTAGAGTCTGGACGCTTCCGGTGGCTCCAAACTTGAGGAAACTCACCAGCTATTCTATTGGCATACTGTTCTAGCAAGTCCCTGACCCTGGAGGCACTATCTGACTTCAGTAGCAACCCTATATGCCATTCTTTATTTATTCAAACAGCACCTCATGCTATGAACAGGGATATCCTTCAATGCCTGTTACTTCTTTACTATCACACGACGGGTCAGTACACCTTTACTGTGAACTATATGTAATATATAAATCCCACAGGTAAACTGAGGTAGTTAAGTTCACCGACTTATCAAAGGTTCTTATGGAATTTACCATGGTGCCAAAGTCATTGTATAGCTCAATACTATATACTTCCACATCGCGTAATCTGCTTGTAGCCTCGACAGTTAAATCACCACTGCTTGGACTGGGGAAGCTCCTGAATAAGGCAGTGTCAGGCAGATTCGAGGTGAAGAAACCACCACAAAATGTTGGATACACTGTGATACCAGTAAATCCACTGGAACTGCACCCATTATTGATATTGACGCTTACTGTTCCTCCATCCGGTGTACTGTATTGGGGTGTTATTGGTTGGGGCTGAGTTATAAGGAGAGATTTTCATTACGTCACCAGCGGGGTGACCAATTACCGCTCCATTTGATGGCTCATTTGCACGTCGATCCCATCCTACATACTTTATTTCACTGTTTATGGTAGCACTTGGTCGTTGATCCATTTCAACAAGGATCGCGTCGGAATTTGGATTGATAGCTCTTACTGTGGAACCTTGAAAAGTATAAAATAATCCAGG
>QIMC01000302.1 GCA_003232185.1 Flammeovirgaceae bacterium
ACATCATTGAGATTGCCTACGGAATCCACCGCCACCAGGTGTATGGTCCCCTGGGGAAACGCCGGAAATGCCGATCGCAACACAAATGCGCCATGAGCCAGGTCAAAGCTCTGAATTTGATGGGTGATATCAACTATTTTCTGGGAGGGAATGCTGCTGAGAATAGTGCCCTTCAAGGCTCCTACATAGTGGTCACTTGCTCCAAAATCTGAGGTAACGGTAATTATGGCCATTGAGTGCAGGAAGTATCATTTGACTGTTAAACCCGAATTATGTACTAGAAATCTATTCCGAGCCCTAACTGACTACGCCAAAGGCGTCCCGTTGGGGCAATATAGGCACTTACTCTTCCGATAGCTATCGGAATCCTACTCACCATAGCGGTGCTATGCTTCTGTTGCAAAAACCTGTGCGAGTGCCTATCTAACAGCCATTTAAGGCTCTCACTACGAAGTCTAATGCATAACCCGGGTTAAAAGTAGGTATTTTTTCCTTCTTTTGAATAACTTTAAATAAATAATCAAATTTAGATTGGTAGAAAAAATAATTACACTTGACAATATTTCCCTGATAGATTTTCTGGGTGTAGAGAACAAAAATATCAAAGAAGTTGCTACCGCTTTTCCAGAGAGCAAAATCATCTCCAGAGGCAACGAAATCCGTATCAAAGGGACCCATACTGAAATAGTAAAGATCCAGGATATTCTGAATGCACTTTTGGAACACTACCACCAGTATGGTGCAGTTACTCAGGATCATGTGATGGACTATTTGCAGAAACGGGATGAACCGCTAAAAGAAACCGGCAATAATGAGGTAATCGTTTTTGGTGCTAAAGGCTCACGAATTGCTCCAAAGACTCAAAATCAAAGGACCTTAGTGGAGGCGGTGGGTAAGCAGGATGTAGTGTTTGCAATTGGACCGGCAGGTACCGGAAAAACTTATATATCTGTAGCCCTGGCGGTACAGGCACTCAAAAACAAATCTGTAAAAAAAATCATCATTACCCGGCCTGCGGTGGAGGCTGGGGAGCATCTGGGATTTCTGCCCGGCGACTTGCAGGAAAAGATTGACCCTTACCTGAGGCCTATTTACGATGCTTTGGATGACATGATCCACCACGATAAACTCCAATATTATCTGGATAACCGCATTATTGAAATTGCTCCTTTGGCCTATATGCGTGGCCGTACGCTCAATAAGGCATTTATTCTGTTGGATGAAGCTCAAAATACTACCCCCATGCAAATGAAGATGTTTCTGACCCGCATGGGACCCAAGTCAAAAATGATTGTCAATGGTGATCGCTCACAAATTGATTTACCAAATAATCAGGAATCCGGATTGATCAATGCCACCAAAATACTTAAAAAAACCCCTGGGATTGCTTTCGTCGAACTGGATACACGCGATGTGATCAGGCATCGAATCGTAAAGAACATAATTAAAGCTTACGAAAAGGTCCAGGATCGCCCTGAGAAATAACCCTTTGATTTGATACTGGTAGCTACTAACCTGTGGTGACTTACACTTTTCGCCATGCTCAAGTGGTTACCCTATCCCTTATTGAGGGCATCAGCTGCTTTCGTTCTGGGAGTACATTCAGGTTTTGAAATATTCCCATTACCACAGCTAGAGTTACTATGGGTAATCCTTTGTGGGGCTTATTTTTTGTTAACCCTGAAAACCACCAGCATAGGTTTTCGAAGCGTGAGCCCCTGGTTATCTGCTCTTGGACTGTCAGCGGTATTTCTTGCCGGTAGCCTCAGGTCTCAAACTGAACACCACAAAAGAGACCTCCTGGTAAGCTCCGCAGAATATTATGAGGCCATAGTGATTGAACCCAGTGAAATTCATCCCCGCTATAAACGTACAGTATTGGCACTACAGTGGGTTTGGTTGGAGCAACGGGCATATCCGGTAAATGACCATATCCAATGGAATCAGTCAATAGCAACTAATCATCAATCGGCAAACAGTGTATCTAAACAGAGATTAAATTCTTACAACCATGAGGTTGACCCGGATCACCAGCCTGAAAAAATATTGAACTATGGTGATCGGATATTGATTAAGGGAGCACCCAAAGCAATTGGAAAACCAGCAAACCCAATGGAGTTCGACTATGCCGATTTCATGTCAAAAAAAAACATATTCTGGCAACATTGGGTAAAAGAAAAGGATATCATAAGAATTTTACCCGATCGGAGTACAAATATTTATCAGTTGAAGTTTGAGTTTAGAGCGCAGCTGCAACATGCTATTAATAGTTACTTATCACCAGTGGTATCTCAGGAAATAACCGGGGCAATGCTTCTTGGTGACCGGAGCGGTGTGTCTGATGGTTTAGAGGATTCATTTGCCCGTAGTGGGACCATGCACATATTGGCAGTTTCGGGCCTTCATTTGGGTATTTTGTATTGGCTGTTGCTTCAGCTGTTGGGTTCCTGGCGTTATCACTTTGCGCTCAAATGGTTATTTGTTCTAATCAGCTTGTTGTCCTTGTGGTCTTTTGCTTTGATCACCGGGTTAGCTGCTTCAACCCAGCGGGCAGCTATCATGTTTTCTATCCTGTTGTTGGGTAACACCTTCAACAAAGATGGTAACAGCCTAAATGCACTGGGAACATCCGCCTTAATTATTATTTGGGTGGATCCTTATCAACTCTATTCCGTCGGGTTTCAGCTATCTTACTCAGCCCTTGGAGGCATTCTCTATTTGCAACCATTAATTGCCCGCTGGAGAAAGGTGAAAAATAAGTTTCTCAAGTATTTTTGGGAGTTGATTACCGTTAGTCTGGCTGCACAGGTAGCAGTTTTGCCTCTAACCATCTACTACTTCCACCAATTCCCGGTATACTTTTTATTGGCCAACTTACTTTTGATTCCCCTGGCTTTTGCCATAATAGTGATGGGTATTGTTTTCTTTATTGCCCTGCCATTGCCATCAATAGTATTTCTGGTGGCCGCCCCTTTATCACAGTTGACCAGACTTACCGGCGCCATTGTTCAGGCCATTGGTGACTTACCGGGCAGCACCGTACATGACTTAGAAATCAATATGGCAACGTTAATCTTATTCTATGGCCTGCTTGTGACTTTGGTAATTTTTTGTCAGACCAGAAGCAGGCTGTCCTGGTTGATTATTCTGGGCTTATTAGTGGTGGCGGTGATTGGCAGAGGTGTTCAGCAATACAATATTAGCCAAAGGCAGATGATTGCAGTTTACCAAATTCCCGGTCATACAGCAGTAGATTTTATTGATCAGGGCCGCTTTCGATCGGTGATGGATGTGGAGCTGCTTGCCGATACATCCACCATAGAATATAAGATCAGAAGTTTTCGGAGGCACTTGAAGCTGAGTGGCACATCGAAACCTGCGGTTCCTGCCATTAGTACCAATGCTTATGATCTATGGTTGTTTAAGGGAAAGCGTGTATTTTTGATCAAGGCTGCTACTGATAAATGGGTCAATGGAAATATTGAATTAAAATCACATATTGTAATCGTGTCCAACAACAGTGTCAAAGACCTGGATGTTTTAACTCGATGGCTAACCATCGAGCTATTACTAATAGATGGCTCGAATGATCCCTGGATAGCCGGTAGATTAGCTGAGCAAGCAACCACCAGGGGAATAAACGTACATAATTGTTGGATTCAGGGCGCTAAGATTATAAAACTTTAAATATGGCACTAGTACTTTATCAAACGGCAGATCGCATCGCGTATATTACCTTAAACCGTCCGCAGAAGAGAAACGCACTAAATGATGAAATGGTCCAACAGCTGACGGAGGCTTTTGAACGGGCAAGTGTTGATGCTGAGGTAAAAGTCATTGTGTTAAGAGCATCAGGCAAGGTATTTAGTGCGGGGGCAGATCTGGATTATTTACAGGGTTTACAAAAAAACACCTTCGAAGAGAATTTGGCGGATTCCATAAAACTAAAGCAGCTGCTCCAGGCAATTTATACCCATGACAAAGTGATAATTGCCCAGGTTCAGGGGCATGCTATTGCCGGAGGTTGCGGACTAGCAACTGTATGCGATTTCGTAATTGCCGATGTTGATGCCAAATTTGGTTATACAGAGGTGCATATTGGCTTTATTCCGGCCATTGTAATGGTTTACCTATTGCGCCGTCTGGGAGAGGGAGCAGCCAGGGATTTACTAATTTCAGGTAGATTGATTGACGCGAATCAGGCACAAAAATGGGGTCTGGCCAATCAAACAGTGTCTTCAGATGAGTTGGAATCAGCAGTAGCCACATTAGCCCATAAACTGATTGATGAGAATTCTGCTCAATCTATGCAACGGACCAAAGCAATGATTGCCAGAATACAAGAGATGGATCTGACTGAAGCACTTGATTTTGCAACTGATCAAAATGCCAGGGCCCGCAGTACGGAAGATTGCAGAGCGGGAATTAAAGCGTTTTTGGATAAAACGCCCATCAAATGGTAACCGCAACTTCAATCAATACTACCCGGTTTACACCAGGTGAACCTATTTTCTTGCCGACTCCCAGGGAATTCAACTTTTTGCATTGCCTGAAGTTCTTGAACCGGAGCCCCCACGAATGTTTGCATTATGTACAAAACAATGGGTGGAGGAAGTTGCTCAGGCTCACTGATAAAGTGGTACTGATCGAGGTAACTATGTCAGGGGATAATTTGAAGATAAGCGCGTTAAATACCAATATAACCGCTTGGGAACAATCCAAAGTGGCTTTCTATGTTGAAGAAGTATTTGACTTAACCAGGGAATTACAACCGTTTTATCAACACATGAAGCAGGATATGCTCCTGGACAATTTGTGTCAGAAGTTTTATGGTTTGCGTCTTATTGGAATTCCGGAGCTGTTCGAGGCCTTGAGTTGGAGCATCATTGGTCAACAGATTAATCTGACTTTTGCTTATAAACTCAAACAGCGTTTGGTTCATGCAATGGGGGAGCATTTGTCATTTGAAGGTCATGATTATTATCTATTTCCGTCACCCCATAAAATATCAAATATGTCTCCCGACGATTTCGCCGGTTGGCAATATTCAGCTTCAAAAGCTAAATATTTGGTAGGGGTAGCTAAAGCCATTGATCAGGGAAGCATCAGCAAAACCGGATTGTTGGATTCATCCGATGAGCAATCACTGGCTACTTTGTTGCAGTTAAAAGGAATTGGCCCTTGGAGTGCGCACTATGTAATGATGAAATGTTTAAGAATGACCAATGCTTATCCGGTGGCAGACATTGGTTTACATAATGCCATCAAAGCATCATTGGGTCACAATGAAAAACCTTCCAGAACCGAGCTGGATACATTTGGCCGGAGGTGGTATCCATGGCAGGCCTATGCTACATTTTATTTATGGCATTCCCTATTAAAATGATCCCTCTATCAACTCACCGGCTGTGTTTCAGATTTTTCAAGAAGTCCGATTTCTCATTAGTGGAAAAACTCAATACTGATCCTAAGGTTACCTCCTATCTGGGGGGCAACAGCGACCCGGATATGCTCGAAGTAAGTTTTCGAAGATACTTAACCTATCATAGACAATATCCCGGTTACGGTTACTGGTTCACTTTCCTGAAAGAAAAGGGAACATTTGTGGGGTTTTTTGTGACAAAAATGCTTCCTGAAACTGGTGAAACAGAGATTGGATATCGTTTGCTACCTGAATTCTGGGGCAAGGGGTTGGCCACCGAAGGAGCTTTGGCTATGGTTGATTATGCCCGCAATCATTTAAAAGTATCTAAAGTGGTTGGGGTTGCACAACCCAGGAATGTGGCTTCGAGAAAAGTACTTGAAAAAGCAGGACTGGAATTCAAAAAATTTGACAGGTTCTATCAAACACAATGTGCCTATTATTCTTTAAACCTGGATAAATGAGCAGTGCGCTGGAAGTTTTAAACAAGTATTGGGGTTATACCGAATTCAGACCTCCCCAACAAGCCGTAATCCAGTCGGTAATGGATAATAAAGACACTTTGGCTTTAATGCCCACTGGGGGAGGAAAATCCATTTGCTTTCAGGTTCCTACCCTAATGCGTCCCGGAATATGTCTGGTGGTAACCCCGCTGATTGCCTTGATGAAAGATCAGGTTAAACAGCTGAAAGATCTGAGCATAAAGGCTGAAGCCATCTATTCCGGAATGAGCCGTCGTGAAATCGACATCAAACTGGACAATTGCATATATGGGGACATTAAATTTTTATACTTATCTCCAGAGCGGCTAAAGTCTGAAATATTTAAGGCCCGGGTGGTAAAAATGAATATTCAATTATTGGTGGTGGATGAAGCCCATTGTATATCTGCTTGGGGATATGACTTTAGACCATCCTATTTGACCATTGCTGAGGTTCGGCTATTGCTCCCGGATATTTCGGTGTTGGCACTCACTGCTACCGCTACCGCAGAGGTGAAGTTAGACATTGTCAAACAACTCGATTTCAAAAATGGTTTGGAATTTCAGGTAAGCTTTGCTCGCCCAAATTTATCTTACCAGGTGGAAATTACCGAGGATAAACCAGGCAAATTGATAAGTTTAATTAAACAAGTCAGCGGGACTTCATTGATCTATGTGAATACCCGAAAAAAATGCAGAACCATAACCCTGGCACTAAAACGAGAGGGGCTTAGTGTTGATTTTTATCATGGTGGCATGACTGCAGGAGACCGATCCAAAGTGCAAGATGATTGGCTCAATGACCAAACCAAAACCATCGTAGCCACCAATGCATTCGGGATGGGCATTAACAAACCCAATGTTCGTTTGGTTGTACACTATGATATGTCAGATCATTTGGAGGCATATTATCAGGAAGCAGGTCGGGCCGGTAGGGATGGGGCCAGTGCTGATGCAGTATTATTATATCAACAGGGAGACATGGAGCTGATTAAGGAGCGAAAAGAAAACGAATACCCTGAGATTAGTTTTTTAAGAGAAACCTACCAGCATCTTGCCAATTTCTGCCAACTGGCACAAGGCAGCGTAATGGAGGAAAGCGTGGATTTTGATTTGGAACAGTTTTCTCACAAATTTCATCAAAAACCATTGCAGGTTTTCTATGCGCTTAAGAAATTGAAACTGTTTGGATACCTGGAACTAACAGAAGATCTTTTTCAACCTTCGGAGTTTCGGTTTACCAGTGATCATAAAATGGTTTATGAATTTCAGATAGCCAACGCTGGATTCGATCCGTTGATTAAAGCCATGCTGCGTATGTATGGAGGAGAGTTATTTACCCATCAGGTGAATATAAATGAAAGCCGATTAGCCAGATTACTTCATTGGGAGCCATTACAAGTAAGAAAAGTGCTGCAAAGCCTTCATGACCTGGAATTGGGTATTTACCAACCCAAAAAGGACCAGCCTCAGTTACTTTTTAGTACACCAAGACAGGATCCTAAGATGTTGTTATTTGACCAGAAGTCATATGAGGAAAAGAAAAAGAGGGAGTTGAGCAAGCTACAGTCTGTATACCGCTACCTGCTAAATGATCGGATGTGTCGATCGTTGCAATTGCTGGAATACTTTGGCGAGATCTCTGATAAAAATTGTGGAGTATGTGATGTATGCAGCCTGAAGCAACCAGCCGGTGGGTACCAGGAAGTAGGGGATGCCATAAAAGGGGAACTAGCCGGATCTCCACAGACTTTACATGGACTGACTACGAAATTGACTAATTTTGATTCCCTTAGGGTGGCTCAGGTAGTACAGGAGATGCTTGATCATGGTGAAATAATTTACGACACCTTGGGGCGACTTCAGATAGGGGATACCATGGTATAGCTGGATCATATCTTAAACCCGGATTATGCATTAGACTTGTAAAGCCTTATCTGAATTAAACTCAATACCTTATGATAGACTCCTATCGATTAAAAGTTGGCGTAGATAGCTATTGTTTCCATCGGCAATTCGGTGAAGTTTACCCACATCAGCACCGTACCGCTCCTCCCTTTTCCATGGAAGACTTTTTAAGTTTCTGTAAGGGTGTTGACGTTGATGGCGTTTCGCTTGAATCCTGTTTCTTTCCTGAATTTTCGCCAAATTACCTGGCTCAGGTAAAGGACTGGCTTGATGGTTATGGCTTTGACCGGGTTTATGCCTGGGGTCATCCGGATGGATTGGAGGGTGGGAATAACCAAAAGGAATTCGAATCCATGCTTGAACATATTCAATATGCCAGCGCCATTGGTGCGGAGGTGATGCGGGTGGTCGGCAGTAGCTTGATGTTCCGGTTTGAACCACATAAGCCCCAACTGGAAAAGTTATCAGAGATGTTTAAAATTGCTGTTCGAGAAGCTGAAGCTCAGGGTATTAAACTTGCCATAGAAAACCACATTGATTACAACAGTGATGAAATTTTGTGGTTGCTTAACGAAGTAAATTCGGAATATTTTGGAGTCAATTTCGATTCTGGAAATTTTCTCAGAGTATTGGATGATCCGGTAAAAGCCATGGAAAAACTGGCCCCTTATGTACTGGCCACCCATATTAAAGATATGCTGCCTGTGCCTGGAGTTTCAGTAGATGAGTGGTACTTTTTCTCCTGTGTCCCCACCGGCAATGGGCTGATTGACAATCAAAGAATAGCTCAGCTTTTGGTGGATCAAAAATATCAGGGTTTCTTTGCAGTAGAAACAGATACCTTGCATCCGGATTATGCTTTCCAGGAGCAGAATGTGGTAGCAAAAAGTGTCCAGCAGCTGAAAAACATATCTAAAAGATGCTTATATAATTGAATCCCTCCATGACAACATTGAATGTAGGAATAATTGGTTACAAGTTCATGGGCAAGGCCCACAGCAATGGATGGATCAAAGCCCCTTTGTTTTTCGATCTCAATATTAAACCGGTATTAAAAATTGCCTGTGGAAGAGATCAAAGTGCTGTTCGGTCATTCGCGGATCAATGGGGATGGGAAGAGATAGAAAGCGACTGGAAAAAGGTAGTTGAGCGGCTCGATATAGATATTATAGACATCTCACTTCCCCAACATTTACACTATGAAGTGGCTTTGGCCGCAGCTAAAAATGGCAAGCACATCTTTTGTGAGAAGCCCATGGCATTTAGCCGGAAGCAAGCAGAAGAAATGTACCGTGTAGCAGAAGATCATGGCGTACTTCATTATTTGAACCACAACTATCGGCGTATACCGGCAATAATGCTGGCAAAGCAAATGATTGAGGAGGGCAAAATAGGCAGAATATTTCATTGGCGTGGTGCCTACCAACAGGATTGGATTGTGGACCCAGATTTTCCATTGACCTGGCATTTACGAAGAGAAACCGCCCATGCGGGACCTCAGTGGGATTTAAATTCCCACAGTGTCGATTTGGCACATTTTCTGGTGGGGGACATTCAGACGGTTTCTTGCCTGACCACCAATTTTATCAAGCAGCGACCCATTCCCGGAGAAGGTGCTAAAGCCTTTACTTCAGGTACCAATAGAAGCAATCAAAAAGGGGAGGTAACGGTAGAGGATGCTGCCCTGATGATGGTGGAGTTTGAAAATGGGGCCATTGGGTCATTTGAAGCGACCCGTTTTGCCACAGGAAGAAAAAATGCCAACACTTTTGAGATATACGGAAGTAAGGGAAGCTTAACCTTTAATATGGAGCGTATGAATGAGTTGCAATATTTTTCAAACCTGGATACCGATAGTGCTCAGGGATTCAGGACCATCATGGTTACAGAACCTTCACACCCCTATATTTCTAATTGGTGGCCACCGGGTCATATTATTGGCTATGAGCACAGTTTTGTACACGCCATGGCAGACTTTCTAATAGCATTGGATAAAAAAGAGGAAATTCATCCCAATTTTGAAGATGGAGTAAAAATTCTTGCAGTTTTGGAAGCTGGTCTTGAATCAGCCGAATCCGG
>QIMC01000396.1 GCA_003232185.1 Flammeovirgaceae bacterium
TAGTCATGACCGCTCATTTAGATCATATTGGTGTCAATAATGCCTTTGCAGAGGATTCCATATTTAACGGAACACTTGATAACGCCTCCGGGGCTGCGGCCATACTGGTGCTCGCTAAGGCATTCAAAAAAATGGGCCCGCCCAAACGGTCAATCCTTTTCCTTTGGCTAACCGGAGAAGAGAAAGGCCTGCTGGGGTCAGAATTCTTTGCGAGATATCCCACCATAAAACCCCGTAAAATTGTCGCTAACCAAAATATTGATGGCATCATTGGAATGATTGTAGAAAGCAGTGATATAATAGCCTATGGCTATGAACACTCCAATCTCTCGCTATCTGTGGATTTTGCGGTGAAACGCATGGATATGACCTTAAGTGCTGATCCTTTACCAGAGCAAAACATTTTTGTCCGAAGTGATCAATATTCCTTTGTTAAAGAAGGGTACCCGGCCCTATACATAGTCAGTGGACGAACAGCGGCAGACAAATCCCTGAACGGCCTGGATAAATTCAACCAATGGCTGCAGCATCGATATCATCAACCTGATGATGACATGTCACAACCCATGGACATAGCAGGTATCGAAAAAGAGCTGAGGGTGAATTTTCTCACCGCCTACCACATTGTCAATACATTGGATACCGTGAAGTGGAATGAAGATAGTTTTCTTTACCACCGGTTTAGCAAATAGTGTGATTTTTACTATTTTATTTTTCCAATTACCTAAAGGACACTATAGACAATCCCTTACCCACATCATCACTTAATTCAGATAAGGTTTTCTCAGTAAGCACCTGTCGGATTTTTTGCTTTACCGCCTTGAACTCAAAATGGACGGGGCAGGGAGTTTTGTCCGAACATTTCTTCAAACCAATGCCACATCGATCAAAAATGTCCAACCCGTCAATAATATCGACTATTTTTATTAACCTTATCCGGGTGGGAGAGCCATTTAAAGTAAATCCACCATTAGGGCCTTTTATTGAATTAAGCACCTTGCCTTTCACCAATTGCTGCAATATTTTACTTAAAAAGTGAAGTGGAATTTTTTGAGATTCTGCTATCTGTTTTAAACCTATGGCACTACCACCCTTAGAATGAATGGTTATATACAAGATACTCTGTAATGCATATTCACAGGATCTGGAAAACATGGGCAAGCAACTTGATTGGTGTGCCTCTAAATTTAAGCAAAATGAACCAAGGAGCTAAGCATGATTAAAAGAATTTCGATGATGGTTGCAGTGTTGGGGCACAGGTGCTAAAGGCTCTTGCCTTCTTTACTATATTCTTTTTTGATCCCATCTATTAGATCCTTTTGACTGATTTTATTAGTTTTTTTGGATAACGACTGCAAACAGGCATATTGGACAACATTCATAATATGAGCTCCGGTCAATTCATATTGACGGGCCACATTAGACAAGTCGATTCCGTCCAAAGTAACCTTTTCAGGAAACGCTTTTTGCCAAAGTAGTTGCCGTTCGGCATACTTGGGTTTAGGAAAATAAATATGACTTTGAAATCTCCTGGTAAAGGCATCGTCTATATTGCTTTTGAAGTTTGTAGCTAGAATAACCAACCCGGAGTAGCTTTCAGTTCGTTGCAGTAAAAATGATACCTCCTGATTGGCATATTTGTCATGGGCATCCCTGACATTGGTCCTTTTACCAAAAAGAGCATCCGCCTCATCAAAAAACAGAATCCAATCTTTGTTCTCGGCTTTATCAAATAGATTGGCCAAATTTTTTTCCGTCTCACCTATGAACTTGGAAACTACCATGGACAAATCAATCTTGTACACATCTTTGCCAGTGTATTTTCCTAACAATGAAGCCGTTAAGGTTTTACCTGTTCCGGGGGGTCCATGGAACAGTACCCGGTAGCCTGGTTTAAGTTTGTTAGCCAATTTCCACTGGTATAACAAGGTGTCTCCATGTTGCACCCACACTTCCAGCTCCTTAATAGAATTCATGGTTTGGGTGGGAAGCACTAAGTCTTCCCAATCCATTTGTGTCTCTATTCGCTGGGCTGGAAAATTCATACCAAAGCGAGGTGCGGATATTTTTCCCAATGTAAATAGTTCCACGTACTCCTGGGACATGATGATCCTACCGCTCATGGCCGGTTCACCCTGTGGTGGATTTTCCAACCACAAGATCTGTTGCTTAGCGAAAAAATGATCGGAGTCAAATAACTTTTGCACTTCAAAGCGTTTTTCCAGATCGTCACCGGCCAGTGTAAACAATGCGGTTTCCCCAGTAGGTAGAAAGCCCCGAAAATTCTTGCCACGTACGCCTCCTAACTGCGGAAAATCACCGGACTTGGATAACTTTTTCCGGATCACTTTATCAAAAAAATCGGGGCATAAATGAGGCGCAAGCGCCAGAATTAGTAGAAGTTTTTCTTCAGTGTTCAATTTGAACTGTTTGATGTGCACAGCATAAAAATCTTCGTAGCCCACTTCTGATGGAGGTTTGGTCAACTTTGTTTTGACGCTCCCGGTATTTTGAGAAATGCGATTTTCAATGATGCTACTTAACCACCCTAATTCAGCATAGAAAGAATGGGGCTTTAAAATGAGGTTATGACGTTGAGCGGTAGACATCGTTTTTATTCCACTTTAAGTGTTCTACTAACTGTAATTTCATAACGTAAAGCCTTGGCTTTACGATTATTAGGATCATACTTTATGGTTGTATCCAAACGTGAAACCGCTTTGCTGGTATCCCCAAGAGCCAAATGAGCCCTTGCGGCTTGATAATTTACATACGGATTCAGACCTAAAGCATTTTCAATACCTTTCAAATTTTTTGTAAGACTTTGTTGTGCCTGTTGGTCATCTGGATTGGCCTGTAGTTTTACTATGTCCCGGTCCAGTTTGACCGTAGGTGTTGAAAGGCGTTCCTTTAACTGCCGCGCGGTTTGTGATTGAGGATTCCTTTGCAGAATTTCCTCGCTGATCTCCAAAGCCTTTAAACTGTCACCCACCGCTGCTTCCGCCTCCGCAATAGTTTCTAAAAATTTTTGATTCTTTATGGGTCTTGATTCCAGAACTTTCAATTTTTGGTTTAAATCAGCTTTTGCAATGGAGTCATCCGGATTTTGAGTGATTCGCTCTTTTACTTTTTCCACATAAATCCAATCATTACCTAACTTAAAATTCTGAATGCTGGGATATCCAATCATCAGTACCGGAAATAAGAAAAAGAGCGGAAGGTTTTTTATGGACCGATTTTTCACCACCAGATAAATTAAAGCTGCCAATAATACCACAAAAAACAGTATCCCCAAGATCAATAAGATTATCTCATATGAGTGAAGGCCATCTAGAAAGTTCATTATTTTTTTATTGAGTTCGACAGCTAGTTGGTGCAGCGGTAGGCCCTCTTCCGGCACTATTGTTTATTTCACTTCTTCGGGTTAACAATCGGGTTTTGTGTGGTAAATACTCTTGCTTTTTGTCTGTTGATAAGCAATAGTAATAACCCAGGGCAGCATCAATCAGATTTCTGCGAGTGGCTCTGGACATTCTCCCGGTTCCTTCAAATTCATCGGCCAGGGCATTTTCACAAAAGGCCTGAAATTCGCGCTCATTCTTGTTGACATTACCGGTCATTCCGGATCTGTATTGCTGAATATGCTTCAACTCGTGCCCCACCTGTAATACCCGTCGGGCGAAGTGACTTGAATTAGTGCCCTGAATAAACTGGTCGCTAACGGAAATATCCCCCTTGGAATTACTGCCACGACCTACACGGGTGGTCATTAATCCGCTGTTCAAGTCCGGATCATAAGTTATGTTTCTCACCGTCCCCTGATAAGGATTGTAATAGTAACAAACGATGGCGGCAACTATTTTATTGGCCTTTTGGCTATTGGAATCACCTTCCGCACTGGCCATTCCAATGATCAAATTACTGCGTTCATCCAGGGGATTCCGTTCTCCTTGAGCACGCCTCCCCGGTTGTTCCCCTAATTGGTTCCGACAGGTAACGCGTTGGATCTTTCGATTTAATCCTTTGGCTTGTTGAACTACGTGGGTCAACTCATGGGCCAATAATCGCTTACCTTCGCTTGTCTCCGGATGATATTTGCCCGAATTGAAATACACATCCTGTCCATGAGTGAAGGCCTGGGCGCGGAGTTTTTTATTTAATTGAACCGCATCCTGATCTGTATGTATATTAACCTGACTGAAATCCGTCCCAAATTTAGCCCCCATCTCGGCTTGAGTTTTGGCACTCAAAGGTTTTCCCTTTCCAGCTTTGCTGTTAATTTTGTGGCTAACTGAAGGGCCGACAGTACTGGCCGTTGACTCGCTTTTAGTCTGTACCTCGGGTCCTTCTTCCTCTTTTTCATCCATTTTCTGCATCTCCGGTTCTTCCTTTTCATGCATTTCCTGAACTGGCATCTCATCTTCCTTTTCCTCTCCCATAGTTTGCACTCCAGGTGTTTCTTCCTCTTCCTTTTCTCCCATGGTTTGAAGTTCCGGTTTTTCCTGAACCAACTTGTCTTCCTCCATGCGTTGCTCAGCGGTGCCCAGCTTTTCATCCTCCAAAGGTGTTGCCAGGCTTTCCAGCTGAATAGAGCTGATCTCTTTTTGCTGCACTCCAGGAGTACTATTTGAGTTGTTTACCACCGAATCGGCCATGGCATCGGCTTCCTGCTCATATTTATCCCCTGGTTGTCCAATGGTAAGTCCCTTTTTCTGAAAGAACGGTTTGGTTTGAACCAATGTATCAGTGCTTTTCCCAAAGAAAGGCGCTTTGTTTTCTTCCTTTTGCTGCGGATTTCTGTGGCGACGGTGGCTGCGTTTCATGATGCGGTTTCTTTAGTTTCTTTAGTTTTAATACCTACAAACTCAATGAGATCGGTAAAATCGAAAGTGCCTGGCTCTTTGCCTAAAACCGGCTTCCATTTAGGATCTAATACAAAATAAGAATATTTATCATGGCGCAGAATGGACAAAAAGCACTCCCCCAGAATAGTACTGCCGACAGGTCCTAAATGTTCGCCCTCATGTCCCAGGACTTCCGCTTCCTTCAAAATATAGAACCACAAAGGTGTGCCCTCCAGTCCCAGTTTTTTGGTTTCAGGTACATCGATCGGTTCGAAACACATGCGCCGAGCGACATCTTCTCCCGAAGGTAGTCCGTATACCACACCTCTTCGCAAATTCCGGAAGGGAAGGGACCGTTCGTATTTATTTCCTGAAGGAATAAAAGGGATGTCGTGTAAGGCCTTTGCTATTTTAGTGTCAATCAGTTTGGCGTATTGTACGTTGCCATCTTGAAAGTCAAATAAGTAATGCCAATCGACGTACTCATCCATGGTCTCAAAGGCCCCCAAGGCAAACAGATTTTTCTCTGTATGTTCATTGATGCGGTTGTTTTCCCGGGTTTGGGAGTGACCCTGACGAAAAGCCGCTCCGGTGAACTCCAATGGTAAATAAGTAGGATGGCAATAGTATTTTGGGCCGTTCTCCATGATATCCTTAAATATTTCCCAATCAACCATTTTGTACAAATATTCGTGGGCGATCAACCAGTGATAGTGCCAAATTACCATTCTTCGGGCTTCTTGAAAAAGATCACTTTTTTTACAGCTATCCTTCAGATAATCTACCATCTTATTGTGGAACTGGATAAATAAAACCTGTAGTTGCGAAACAATGATATTCTCATCGTTACGCGCATCGGGTATCAAGGCCTTGTCCTGACAATTACGCTGTAAATCATACCAGCAACCACCGATTTTTTCATCTTCGTAATATTTGCCCAATAGCAATTTACTCCGATTGTCCTTGTCGTAAAGAAAGTCCTGGGTCCACTGACCGTACAAACAATCCAGATCTAGGTTAATGGTACGTTCATTGATAAATGATCCTATTATATTATACCCCCTAAACTTCGAAGTGGTTTCAAAAGTAATATCATGGGCCAGATACTGACCAAAAATGGCCAAGCCATAGCTGAACACCTCGCTGTCACGGCATTTCCATTCATAGTCGATCATTTTTTCGGTCAGCTCCTTAAGTTGGCTGTCACTAACCTTTAGCGGCTTTAATTCCTGAAATAACTTGGCGTAACCGCTTTTCTCATCAAGGTGGTATTCATATTTCTGTAGACTTTGCATAGTGGTGTGGTTTATAGCTGATATAATTAATATTCAAAATTTGGTATGGTAACCTGATACTTCATATTTATGGAAATAATAAAACCGAAAGCGCCAGCAATAACCAAAATAGTGTGGTACTGCCATAAATTGCGATTTCAGCCTCGCTCTTCCCCCAACCATTGCTACTGGTATTTTTCCCAGATAAATGGGGTTTGCCTCTACTGTGCAAAAGTGAGTAAGGCCCGTCCGGTTCTTCAATCCCCGAATCATCCGATTCCAGTTCTTTCTTATGGGCTTCCATCAAACAGGCATATTCTCGAAAGGTACTGCAGGTTTGGACATTTCTTCTTTCCCATAGATAAATGAAGAAAGTGATCATGGCGCCGAACAAGCCAGAAAAAACCAACACTATCCAGGGTAGCTTTTCCGCTTCCAGGCACAGGATTATCATGGCCGTGCCCGAAACCAAGGGTACAAAGCCCAGCAATTTAAAGCTGATAGCATCTGTTTCCCGGATCTTCTTGCAGATCTCCCGATAAAGCACTTTGTCATCCAGAGTGCTGATATTAAGATTGAAATATTCCTGCTTCATTGGCTTGTCCTTTCCAGAAACTCCAGGCCCAACTCTGAATAATCCTGGGCCCCATTACTTCTTTGAGCATATTTGAAAATATCCACTCCTTTTTCCTGGGCTTGTGCCAGGGCAATATTGGTGCGAATACGGGTGTCGAACACCTGAGCCTCATAGGCCCGCTTAAGTTGTTCCAAAACCTGACGGTTCATGATCTTGCGATCATCGTACTTGGTCAAGATATAGCCCAACACCTCAATGTTGGGATTGAGCTGTTTTTTCACCTTATCCAAGGAGCGCATAAAACTCTGTACTCCCTTAAAAGGTAGAAACTCAGCTTGCAACGGCACCAATACATAATCGCTGGCGGTAAGGGCATTGACGGTAAGCATGCCCAAAGCCGGCGGGCAATCAATAAAAATAAAATCATATTGATCCTGCAGTGGTATTAGTAACTGTTGCAATAACTTTTCCCTTCCATAAATGCTGACCAGCTCAATTTCGGCGCCGGCCAATTCCAGGGAACTGGGCACCAGATCCATATCATTGGCTTTTTGTATTACCTGTTCAAGTGTTACTTCTTCCCCTTGCGCTAACCTTTTGATTAAGTGATAAATATTCGGCTCCAAATCATCAGCCAGCCCCAAGGCTTGGGTAAGATTAGCTTGTGGGTCAAAATCCACTAGCAGCACTTTCTTTCCCAAGTCACGTAAGGCTGCGCCCAGGTTGACTGCGGTAGTGGTTTTACCGGAGCCTCCTTTTTGTATGGCGATGGAGATGGTGGTTGCGGTCATGGGTTAGTTGCTAAGGGTTACCATAATCAATGAGGTTTAAATTTTTCTTCCCTTGATATATTCCACATCCAGGCTTACAACCTGTCCGCCGTTTTCAGCGGTGGTATATACAGCAACTACATCCAGGCGGCGGTCACTTTCAATAACCAAGAAGCCTTCAAAGCCATGGATGAGTTGTACCTCAAAATCAGAGATTTGAGAGCAGACCACTCTTTCTACGCCATCCGGTTTAAGCTCCCCTTCAAGGTATTTGGAGATATGAATGGTGGAAGCAAGCTTCTTTCTGATTTTTACTTCCTTTTCCCAGGGATTGTGGATGTTAACCGCCGTTTGATAAGCGCCAGGCAACAGAGCATCGGTAGTTTGCGAAGTACCAGGGATATTCGAAGTACAGATAAATTTTACCGCGTATTGGTGGCGGTAGCGTTTTTTGGTTTTTTTAGTTTGTTTTTCCATCGCTGTTTTTAGTTTAATAATTATTCACCATCATTTTTCTCTAACATACTGGTCACCCTATTCTTGTATGCAATTGCCTTTTCAAAATTTGGTTTAATTTTTAGGGCCTTTTTAAAAATCTTAAGAGATTCTTTCAATTGACCATTACCAAGAAGGATAACTCCTTTATTAGTTAATGCCGCATAGTTTTCAGGCTGCATTACGATTACTTGATCAAATTGCTTTATGGCACTTTCCGTGTCCCCTTTAGCCAGAAAATTAGTGGCGAGGTGCTGTCTGATGTTTACTTGATCGGGTTCAAGGGCAAGTCCTTTTTTAAAAGCCGTTTCTGCTAAACCGTAGTTTTTTAGACTGAACTCACAAACTCCTATCAGATGCCATTTCGCAGAGGAGTCTTCCTTTATATTAATGCTATATAAAAACTCCAGGGTCTGCTCAAATTTTTTCTGAGCTACTAAGCTCTGGGCGTAATTTACCATGTAGATAAACCTATGCGTACTCTGAATCAAGTTACGCCAAAGATCATCCGCTGAAGAAAAGTCTTTGTAAACAACATACAATTTTGCCAGGCCAACTTTTGCATTTTCGTTGGAGGGATTCTGGTCTAGCGCCGCCTGATAATGCTTGTGCGCTAGTTTGTTTTTCTTTCTGAACACATATGTATTAGCCAAATTGACGTGATAAACATCTTTAGAATTTAGTGTAATTGCCTTTTCAAAATATTTTTCGGCTTCATCAAAATTCTTTTGTTGATGATACAATAGGCCTAAATTGTTCAGCACCGTGGTGTTGTTTTCATCATCCATAAGGGCCGCTTTATATTTCAATTCGGCTTCTTTGAAGTTTTCATTTAAAAAAAACTTTACGGCTTCATTATTCTTTTCAATAGCTACATCCATGATTCATTATTTTTAACTAAAAAGATCATCTTTAATATCTCTGGCCAAGTCAACCGCCATATCCACTACATCAAGCTCCGGATAGATCACTTCTAAATCATCAAACGAGATATCGAATGGCTCATCCTCCGCGTAGTGTACTGGGAATACAATACCGAACTGTATATCCGGCCCCCATTCGAAAGATACCAGGTTATGCCGCCAGGTCTCGGAAATAGATAAGAATCCAATACCTAAACTGGCCCGGGCAAAAGCATTAATATCAAAGGTAAATTTTGGGTTAACCGTTACACGTCCCTCCGCATCTAATACTAATCCCGTCTGAGGACCCCAGTTTAGATCTACTGAGGCCACCGCTTCACCTTCTAAGCCAAGCGTTCCGGCTATTTCAATTCCACCTGAAAGACTGGCAATGGCTACGCTAAGGCCCAGTCCCAAATCTCCTCGAAGCGTCAACCCCGCATCAGCTGGAATAGCAAATTCTCCATGGCCAGTGACAGTAGTTTCATCCTCCCTTTCAGGGTTATAAGTGATCTCAGCTGATAGGTTGCGTAGTTGACCAGGCCCAAAACCGGCAGAAAAGTCAAGACCGCCACCAATTTGTGCCACTAAACCGAGACTTCTTGGACCTAGTGGAATGGCAAAGAGCGGTATTTCTATAGTAGGTACAGTAAATAGATTTCTATTGAATTCCCTTCGATCAAATACATCATAGGAATCCACAGCCAAGCGGGCCGTAACTTCAATTTCACCGGTGGGCAAGAGTTTTACTCCCGCGGTAGCTGCCAGCCAAGGGGTAAGCTGCAAGGTTAAGGTACCACCGCCGTAGACACGCATTGTATCATCTGGCTCTCCGGTGGGTTGTCCGTCATCCCCAATGACCCGATTGGTAGCGCCCACCTCTACTGTACCACTAAGCATACCACTGCTGTATGCCGCGTTTCCTTCAATAGTTAAAGCACCATTATCATAGGTAACAGTGAGCGATGAAGTAATTCCCGGAATATCAGGGGCTGGGCTGTTCCCGACACAAAAACATTGTATTCTTCTGCTCCAGACTCTTTTGACACCCGTGCCTCTACTCTGCCTCCGGTTATACCAGGTACATCAGAGCTAAGATCAAAATTGCCACTTAAGGCAAAGCCATCCTCACCGTAATGAACCGACATTGTACCCCTTTCAATACCTGGGATATTGAGTTCAGCTTCACCGTTGGCGGCGAAATTATTCTGGCTATAGGAAGCAGTAATCGTAGCATTTTTGACGCCTCTTATTTTTCCTTCAGGTATGCCTATCTGACCGCCGATGGTCCAGGTGTTATCCTTATATTCAACATTGACTTCTGCAGGATCAAAAAGCTCAGAGTCAAAGTTAAAAGCACCCTCTAGTTCGAAGCCACCACTAGTGGAAGCGGCCGCCCCAATGTGACCTTCGCCGACATTACTTATGATAAAATCTACCCGGCCCTCGATACCAAAGCCTCTTGTAGAGCTTGCGAATAGTGTAAGGGAGGTTTGCGTAA
>QIMC01000106.1 GCA_003232185.1 Flammeovirgaceae bacterium
GCAGCAGATCCTCAATCACTTTGCCCTCTAATTGCCCAGAATAGCCAAACATTTTATTGGCCGCAGGATTGGCCATTTCAATTATTCCCTGAGAATCCACAATCATAATTCCCTCAGTAGCGGATATGAATAAAGTTTCGAATATCAACTTATTTTTGGCAGGCATGACTCACTTTTGTTAACCAGGCTATAATTTATAAAAATGTCTAATAATAACTACCCAAGCAACAATAACTCCCCTTCTGTAATCAGGATATGATCAATCTCATTAAGTGGCATGAGGTTTATCAACCCGAGCTTGAAAGGATAAAAACCCAAAATCGATGATAAACCACTAATTTTGCCATGTTTTTTAGCAAATTTGCACCTTTTCGTATCCTTCCTGTCAATCATTGTAATGACCTATTGATTGGAAATGGCATCGAGTAATTTTTTCATTTGATCCTCTTTATCCCGGATTAAGGTGTGATAAAGAATTTTCAACATAACAACTACTATGAAAAGAATAATTCTTGTTTCAGTTATAACTCTTACCTGCTTTTTGTTTTCCTACAATATTCAAGCGCAGACCAATTGGGAATTGGGAATGCGTTTTGGTGAGATCATTTCTATAGATGCTACCATTCCAATAGGTCCTACTCCAAGAATTCATCCAACCATATACCGATTTGGCATCGCATCATATTTTGACTGGATGTTTTCCATATCCGGAGGACCCAAAGGATTGAAGTTTTATCCCGGAGTTGGACCTGAATTCTGGCTTGAAGGAGATTTCGACTTTGACATTGCCGGGAATTTTGGTGCAGAATATTCCTTTGATTTCCCACTTACTGTAGGAATAGACTGGAGACCAGCTTTTCGTACCACCGACGACTTTAAGTTCAGGGCCGGTAACGTAGGGGTCACTGCGCGATTTCGTTTTGGTGAAGGAGTGAGATTCGTAAAAGTGAAGTAGCTTAAGCACTAACTGGTCGTAGGATATCCTAGACTAGTATTACCCTTTCCCTTTTAGCATTCTATTCCAATAAAACCAGGGTAGAATGTACTTCTTCAGAATCCACATATCCCAGCGGGGCCTGGAGGTATCTACCGGCAATGTAGGGGCCGCCTTGTTTTCATAATCGAATTCTGCCAGCATCATCTTGCCATAGCCGGTTACAATCGGGCAAGAAGAATATCCATCGTACTGAGAATCGCCAATTTTATGACGACTAAGCCAGGCAAGCACATTTTCAACCAGGATTGGGGCCTGCTTTCTTACCGCCGCACCAGTTTTGGCATTAGGGGTACCAGCCACATCGCCCAAAGAAAATACCTCGGGATATTTTTTGTGCTGAAAGCTATGCTTGTCGACATCTACCCAACCGTAAGGGTCATCGGTAATGGACAAGGCACTTTCTTTTATAAAATCAGGAGCACTTTGGGGAGGTGCTGTGTGCATAAATTTAAATGGAATTACTACATGGTTCCCGCCTTCAATTCTTATTCCTAATTTGATGCTATCGGCATTGCTTAGATCCGGCATATGTTCCCCATTAGTGACTTCATATATCGCTTCCTGCTGCTCCGGCCTAACCTCTACTAATTTGTGAAAGAAAAACGTATGGATATTTCTTTCCTTTACAATACCCTCCAAAGCTTCCTTAAACGGTGTTACTGCAAAAATCACTGACCCAGGAGTGGCGAAAATGACGTTGGCCTGGTCTCTGATTCCCCTTTTCCTGAAGTGATGTTCAGCCAGATACATGATCTTTTGTGGAGCACCGCCACACTTGATTGGTGTGTGGGGTTGAGTAAACAGTGCAGTCCCACCGGCAAAATTTTGCAGCAACTCCCAGGTGTACTCAGCATACTTTTTATCATAATTGGAAGTAATTCCGTGGGTACCAATACCCTCAGCAAGCCCCGGAGTGACGCTCCAATTATATTGAATCCCTGCTGCCACTACAAGTATTTCATACTGAAGGTGAGACCCTTGTTTGGTAGTAACTACCTTACTGTCCGGATCAATTGACACTACAAAGTCCTTTATCCAGCTCGCACCCTTGGGAATCAGATTTTTTTCATCGCGTTCGGTCGCTTTGAGGTCATAGGTTCCCGCTCCTACCAGGGTCCAGGCTGGTTGGTAGTAGTGCTTATCAGAAGGTTCAATAATACCCAGTTTTAAGTTCGACTGTTTACGAAGCAATTGTGCTGCTACGGTGATTCCTGCAGTTCCTCCGCCGATAATTAATACTTTATAATTTTCCATCACCTTTATTTTTCTAATAATAACTATTCCAAAAATCTCCCTTTAGCAATGGAAGATTTCTGTTATCCACTATCGCTTGGCTTGGCCGAGTGACCATTATATTTTAATTACAAACTCCATTAAATATGGTCGTAACTTCATACCACTAGTCGATAAAGGGCTCAATTACTTGTTTCAATTGAAAAGTCTGTTGCACGCCGGACTGGCGCCACATTAACTCGCCATTTTTGAATACCGCCAATGTAGGTACTCCTTGAATGTGGTACTTTCGTGCCACTTCAGGATTGGTATCTACATCGATTTTTACGATTCTTATCTTGTCACCTAGTTGATATATTAGCTCATCCAGAATTGGGGGCATCATTTTACATGGCCCGCACCATTCCGCTGAAAAATCAATCGACACCGGTTTGTCGCTATTGATTAAGTTAGAGAATTTGCTGTTTTGTTTCATAATCTTAATCAAAGGATTAATGTGGTAGTTTATCTTTTAACATTCCATAGGTAAAGGTGCCTAACATAGCGCTGGCAATAACTACCAGCATCACTCCCACCCCTTGGCCTACCAAAACAAACATAGGTCCGGGGCAAGCTCCGGTAAGCGCCCAGCCTAGTCCAAATATGATACCCCCAATCAGATAGCGGGCAATACTCCTGGTTTTCGGGGCAAAACTGATCTCAGTGCCAACCAGTGACTTCATATTAGTTCTTTTGATCAATTGAACGAATATTATTCCAATCACTATGGCCGATCCAATCACTCCATACATGTGGAAGGAATCAAACTGAAACATTTCATAGATACGATACCAGGAAACCACTTCAGACTTGCTCAATACAATTCCAAAGAACACACCAACTGCTAAATATTTTAAGTATTTCATACTTGATTTATTATAAACTCATAATTACCGGCAGGAATAGGTAAGTCATGGTCAATCCCCCAATAAAAAATCCAATTACTGCAATAACAGATGGTATTTGCAGTTCGCTAATCCCACTGATTGCATGCCCTGAGGTACATCCTCCTGCATAGCGGGTACCAAAGCCTACCAAGAAACCTCCACCAACCAGTATGATTAACCCTTTTAATGAAAACAGAGTTTGCCAGCTAAAAATCGAACCTGGAATATATTCAGCCCCAGGATTGTCAATCCCTAGCTGCTTCAGGGATATTATTGTGGATTCGGCAAGCTTCACCCCAGGTTCTATGGTCAAATATTGTTGTGCAATAAATCCACCAATCAGCGCACCAAAAATAAATACCAAATTCCAGATTCGCTTGGACCAATCGAAATTGAAGAAATCAGCTACCTTTCCAGCACCTGCCATGGAGCACATGGTAGTGAGGTTAGCGGATACACCAAAGGTCTTACCAAAGTACAGCAACCCAAACATGACCAAAGCGATTAACGGTCCTCCAACGTACCATGGCCAGGGCTGACTAATAAATTCTATCATTTCTTTAATTATAAATTATGAATTATAAATTGAATTATGCTGTGTCTTATACGGTAGCATTTTCGGTAAACTCTTCCACTGCTTTACTCAGATCATATACCTTATTTTCAGGTAAGTCCGCTGACAAAATACTGTAACCAGCAGCAGACCGGTAACCTCCGGCACAGTGCACTACGATTGGTTTTTCAGTAGTAATCTGGTGGACTTTTTCCCGCAATTCATGTAATGGGATATTAACCGCATGATCAAAAAACTTTTCCGACTTAAACTCAGAAGCATTGCGGGTATCCACTATAAAATAGTTGCCCCGGTTATTTTTGAAGTTTTCCAGGTCCAGCATTTCGCCGTTGTTATCAAAATGGTCAAGCGCAACTACTTTTGCACCTGCTATATTTCTTTCGTAGCCAATTTTGGCAGTCTTTCTAATTACACTTTCCAGTTCCTCTTCATTCTTTGCCACCAGATAGAATTGCTCTTCAGGTCCGACAATAGATCCCAGCCAGGTTTCAAATTTATCACCTTCCATTATATTCAGGGCGCCATCAGCATGGCCTGACTGCTTGAATACCTCCTGTGGTCGGGTATCAACCACCAGGATCTCAGGTTTTAAAACAGCGTTTTTTCCCAATCTCGGTACCGCGGCCACACTTTCCTCATAAGGGGCACTGCCAGTCCTGTTAACCTCTACATCATAGGGGAAGTACTTTGGTATGAAAGGCTGATCCTCCAGCAGCGATTTCACGAACAACGCTTCATCGGTAATCTGAAATGCCCAATTTTGCTTCTTTTCTTTGCCAATTGTACTAAAGGTTTCTTCATTCATTTGTTTACCACACAGCGAACCGGCACCATGGGCTGGATAAACCAATACACCATCTTCTAATGGTTCGAAAACCTGCTTAAGTGTCTGGTACATCATTTTTGCCAGGTTTTCTCTTTCCATCTGAATGTGTCCGGCGCCTTCCCGTAGATCAGGTCTTCCAACGTCACCAACAAACAATGAATCTCCAGTAAATACTGAATGGCGTTTGCCGGTTTCATCTTCCAAAAGGTATGAGTTATGATCCGGCGAATGTCCAGGTGTAAAAAGCGCCCGGATAGTTACTTCACCAATCTTCACTTCATCTCCGTCTTCCATCGGTTCAAAAAGATAAGATACCCCAACCCTGGGGTTGATATAAATTTTGGCCCCAAGCTTATCATGTAACTCCAGATGGCAACTGGCGAAATCAGCGTGTGGATGGGTTTCAAAGACTGCAATAATTTTTGCCCCATGGGATTCTGCAAAATCAATATATGGCTGTGGGTCTCTTCCGGGGTCAACCAGGGCAACTGATTGTTTGCTTAAAATAGCGTATGATGCGTGGCCTAAGGCCTTGTCGTAAAACTGTTCAACTTTCATATTGGGTGTTCATATTTTAATATGTTCAACTTGGATCATTATTATATGGCATCCAGATCACAATTTTCCATACACTGTATCACTTTCAATACCTCTCTTAGTTTAAGTTTATAGTAGACATGTTTTCCTTCTCTTCGGCTAGCTAAAATTCCTTTTAGCTTCATGCCTGAAAGATTATGAGAAACCAGAGATTGCTCAGCATTTAGTGTTTTGCTTATGTCCTTCACCGATAGTTCATCCTGAATGCTTAGCAGATCCACTATGCTTAAACGCAAAGGGTTCCCTATGGCCTTTAGAATGAACGCTACCTTTTCAACCTTTTTGATATCCAATGTTTTTGTTCTCATTGTCAAGTATACGATATACAGGAATATATGTTCATATATTCATGTGTTATTTTAATTTGATTAGTCCCACCGGTTTCGTTTGGCGCTGTGGTGTTCCACATTGGTTTGCACTGCATGCTGATTTAGTGGTGGTTGTTGGCGGTGGTCACTATCATAATATGCAACAGCATCATGCACATGCATAAACATATTGGCTTCTTCAATTAAATTAATTAAACCACTTTTATACATGATGTCTCTAACCGGCCCAATAACTCCCGTCAAATAAATAGTGATGCCCGCCTCTTTGAGTTCATTAAAACAATCAACCAACATGTGTATCGCACTAGAGTCCATGGTACTTATAGCCTCGGCATTTAAGATTACCAACTTCAAATGATGGCCTTTCTGTTGCATCAACTGCGTCAATTTATCTTTGAAGAAATTGGTGTTGGCAAAGAACAACGGGGCATCAAAGCGCATCACCAGTATATCTGACCGCTGCTCAACTTGTGGAAATCGCTCGACATTTCTATAATAACTGGTATTTGGAATTTTTCCCAACGAGGCGATATGCGGATAGGTACTACGATAAATGACCATTGCTAATGAAAGTACTACTCCTACCATGATCCCTTGTTCAATGCCTAAACCCAAGGTGGTAAGAAATGTAGTCAACAACATATAGAAATCGGTACGATCCGTTTTCCACAGTTGTTTTGCCTCCTTAAAATCTATTAATCCGAATACCGCTACCATAATTACAGAAGCTAAAATTGCCATCGGTAAATAGTAAAATAAAGGGGTAAGGAATAGCAGTGTTAATATTATTAAGGCTGCACTTATGATCGATGCCAAACCTGTCTTCGCCCCCGCCTGATCATTTACTGCTGTACGCGAAAATCCCCCCACTGTAGGAAATGATTTAAACAGAGATCCAACTAGGTTTGCCATCCCCAAACCAATTAATTCCTGATTAGCATCTATCTGATAATCCTTGTGTTTAGACTGAATGGACTTGGCCACTGCAATTGATTCCATAAAACCCACCAGAGCAATGGTCAGTGCTATTGGCAACAGTGATGAAACGGACCCATAGTCAATAGTTGGAATTGAAAATACTGGAAGCCCCTGGGGCACTTCTTGTACGATTTTTATTCCCAGAAGATGCAGGTTTAACCAGTACACAACCCCAATTCCAACCGCCACCACTACCAAGGGCCCCGGAATAGACCTATTCAATCGTTTTAACCAGGTAATAACCACTATGCCAATCAACCCAGTGGCAAGAGTAGGTAAATTAATCAACTCAATGTTTTTGAAAGCACCAATAATTATTTCAAACACATAACTACTTCGCGGAAGATCGATACCCAGTAAATGTTTCAGCTGGCTAAGGCCAATGATTAATGCTGCGGCTGAGGTAAACCCACTGATTACAGGGTGAGACAAAAAATTCACCATAAACCCCAGTCTAAATAGCCCCATCAACAACTGAATGGATCCTACCAATAATGCCAGCAATATGGCCAGACTCACGAATTGGGCACTACCAGGTTCTGCTAATTGGCCTACCCCAGTAGCTATCAACAAAGCCACCATAGCCACCGGCCCTACTGCCAGTTGCCTTGAAGTCCCAAAAATGGCATACAGTATAAGCGGGACGGTGGACGCATATAAACCATATATCGGTGGTAAACCTGCCAGCATGGAATAGGCCATGCCCTGCGGAATCAGCATTACCCCTACTGTAAGACCGGCTGACAGGTCCCCTCTTATGTTGCTGGACTGATAATTTGGCAGCCAGACAAGTATGGGTAAAAAACGTTTCAAAATAATAGTAATCTGATATTGCCGTTAAAGATAAAGCATATATATGAATAAATGTTCATATATTCATTGGTAATTTTTCAGAAGACCATTAATCGATTTGTCAAGCTGAAAAAGGAGACACCAACATTGGCAACAGAGATGAGCATGTAGTTAGCGTATTCTAAGCCAACTACAGTATGAATGCTAATTATATTATTAATTAACCCTATAATGTTTAATTTGCTTTCTGAATAATATCAACATCCCGCCAAGTCACCTTACAAAACTTTATTATCATGGATAGGAGAAAGTTTATACAAAGTTCTGCGTTGTCTGCTTTAGCCATACAACCCAGCCTGAAGTCCTTGCAAAATATGACCTATCAAGATTCGGAAGTCAACATTTTAAACCCACTGGATCGAGTACCTGTAAGCATGATCATTGACGACTCAACCGCTCTGGTAAACTTAGCATACTATGGCATTCCCCAGTTTGGCGAAGTATTTCCCAAAAAATATCTCCAGGACTGGCGTAAACTACCAAGAGAAATTCCGGATGCGTTCGTGATGGAATTTATTGAGTGGTGCGATGCCCATGGTGTAAAAGGAAAGTACAGCATGGTTCCTTATCCCGCCTGTACTGGATGGCTCCACAGGTTTATACCAGGCTGGTCCAAACAGGAATTAAAGCAAAGTCTTGACCTGGTTCGAAACGAGGTTACCAGAAATTGGGACATCCATCCTGAAATGATTAGTCATACCCGGGTAATCGATATAAAAACAGGCCTTCCTTTTCCCCAGGCAACTCCGGATTATATGGAAAACTGGGAATGGAGTCAAAATAAAAGTGCCGATGAGTTGGGGGAATACCTGGCATACGCATTGAACGTACTAAAAGAAGCAGGATATACCTGTGAAGGTGTAACTACTCCAGGGGGATTTGGCTCCAAAAACATGTCGAATTTGGCATCCGCCAACATGGAGGCGGTAGATGAAGTTTACGGAAGTGGTGTCAGCCATTTTTTCAGAAATGTGATTGTGGATAAAGAACAAAGTGTGGCCCCTGAAGTAATGAAATACAAAAATATTCAATCTGATAACCCGTCTTGTTCTGTACACATCATTGGCTGTACAGCTGATTGGTTTGGTGGTTGGGACGGTCTTACACCAGGTGATACAGAACGATTCATCACTAAAGATCTTCAATCAGGTAGGATGATTGAAGTAATAGACAGTGGAGAGCCTGCGCTAATGGTCTGTCACTGGCCAGGTATTTACTACAATGGAGATAAGCTGGGATTCAATATTTTCAAAACAGTAGTTGATCGTCTGGATCAAAAATATGGTAACTCAATTATTTGGATGAAACTAAGTGAAATAGCCCAGTATTGGGCCGCCAAAGAGTTTGTCTCCTTCGAGCAATCAGAGCGGGGCTTGATAATCAATGCGCCATTTGGAGTTAATGATTTCACCTTTAGCCTTAAGAAACGATTTCGGCACCCGGTGCTACTGAATGGGAATAATACCACCAGCTTAACCGAATTGTCAAGTACTGAAAACATTAAAAACAACAGTTTTTTACGCAATAAAAAACAAACCACTGTTTGTATGGACTTGCCCAATGGAAGATCCGAACTAGTGGATAACCAGTAATAGTTAAAATTTCAGAACTAATAAAAGAATATTAATTTATCTTTGGTTCAAGCACTGAATAAAATAGATTGAAACTTTGCCCAATAATATGAAGCAGATAATTGTACCTACCGATTTTTCAAAAGGAGCCTGGAATGCCTTGTTGTACGCTGCCGCTCTAGGAGAAGCTTTGGGAATCCGGGAAATAACTATATTGAATTCCTATCAGGCTCCCCACGCCGGCGCATCTACCCTGGTTTCTATTGACAGAATTATGCAGAAGGATTCAGACGAAGGTTTGAAAAAGTGGAGTGAGAAGATTAAGGAATCGGGCATTTCAGTGCGATTCAATTTTCATATGAAGTCTGTTCATTCCGGGCTGGCAGAGGCTATCAATGCTCAAATAGACGACTATAACGACACCTTAATAGTGATGGGATCGCTTGGTGAAACAGGTATGGTAGAGAGAATTTTTGGCAGTAGCGCTTCCGATATAGCTTTAAAGGCAAGTTGTCCCGTGATAATCATTCCCCCGGAGGCTCGTTACTCGAATCGTATGAATGTGGTTCTTGGATCAGATTATAACCAGGTAGCCGCAAGAAATCTAAAAATTCTGAGAACCATCAGCTCACTTGATGTAAATAACAATATACAAATTGTACATGTGCAGGAAGAAGGTGAAGGGCCTTCTGCGAAAGCTTCCATGGGTTTAGATCAAGAAGATATACCGCATACCATTACGGAAATTACCGGTGATGATGTGAGTACGGCACTAGATGAATATGTTTCAATTTCGGATACCGACCTACTGGTGATTATCAAAAAAGATACAGGTTTTTTTGATACCTTTTTTCATACCAGTGTTACCAAAAAACTAACTTTGCTTGGACATGTGCCACTACTTATCTTGAAAAGGATAGAATAGTATAAAACCAAAAGATTAACTATCCTGGCATTTTCGTGCTTGATTCCTGAAAATTGGCAAAAACCCAAATGAATAGGCAAATAAACTGCACAGCCGCCATCGCCACTGGAGATGGTGGCTTTATTATTGACAAGATCCAGATCCAGCAGCCTATTGGGTTTGAAGTGTTAGTCCAAATAAAAGCTGCAAGCCTTTGTCATACCGACCATGACTCACTTAACTGGGGAGACCCGATCATCATGGGTCACGAAGGATCCGGGGTGGTGGTGGCCATTGGTGAACAGGTATTGAGTGTCTCCGTTGGTGACCAGGTAATATTAAATTGGGCAACCCCCTGTGGTCAATGTTTTCAGTGTAAAGCAGGAAACAAGCATATATGTGAGCAAAATTCTCCGGTGGTAGCAGGTGCCAATGGTTTTACTCCTGGTCACTCGCGGGCTGAAGGTTCAACCTGGAATGGGAAAAATATACGACGCTCTTTCAACATCGGAACCCTGTCTGAATATACTTTGGTACAAGAGTCAGCAGTGGTTAAAAACCCTTTATC
>QIMC01000380.1 GCA_003232185.1 Flammeovirgaceae bacterium
TTTGGCAAGAATGGGATTGCCAGTATTTTCAGATTTGCAACAATTTGCAAACTAATATTTAAAATAGTGCCTACCCGGATCGGGTCCTCTTTTATCAATTTCCATGGTTCAGTTTCAGCAAGGTACTTGTTCCCCATACGGGCTACCTCCATCAGTATTGTTAAAGCCTCTCTAAACCGAAATGCCTCAAGTGACTTGGCAATTTTATCTGGAAATACTGATAATCTGGACAGTACCTCTTTATCTATATCAGATAACCGGTCTACAGTCGGCACCTTTCCATCAAAATATTTATGGGTAAGTACCATAGCCCGATTGACGAAGTTTCCGAAAATTGCTACCAGTTCATTGTTATTTCGGGCCTGAAACTCTTTCCAGGTAAAATCATTATCCTTAGTTTCAGGAGCATTGGAACATAGAACGTACCTCAGAACATCCTCTTTCCCAGGCAATTCTTCTAAAAATTCATGTAACCAAACCGCCCAGTTCCTGGAGGTAGAAATTTTTTCACCCTCCAGATTTAAAAACTCATTTGCAGGCACATTATCTGGCAGAATGTAAGAACCATGTGCTTTCAGGATCACAGGAAAAATAATACAATGGAAAACGATATTGTCCTTGCCTATAAAATGAATCAGACGGGTATTTTCGTCCTTCCAATAAGGCTCCCAATCTTTACCATTGGCATCAGCCCACTCTTTAGTGGCCGAAATATAACCGATAGGAGCATCAAACCACACATACAATACTTTGCCCTTGGCCTCTTCCAATGGAACCGGAACTCCCCAATCCAAATCACGGGTCATGGCCCTCGACTTCAAACCCTGATCTAACCATGATTTACATTGGCCATAAACATTGGTCTTCCATTCCTTATGGCCTTCCAGGATGTAGTCTTTCAGCCAGTCCTCGTAGTCCTTCATCGGAAGATACCAATGCTTGGTTTCCTTCAATACCGGAGGCTGACCACTTAACATGGATCTGGGGTCTTTCAGGTCGGAGGGGCTCAAACTGGATCCACAATGCTCACATTGATCTCCATAGGCAGACTCAAAACCACAGTTTGGACAGGTTCCCTGGATGTAGCGATCCGCCAAAAACTGCTGACTTTCTTCGTCATAATATTGTTCACTGGCCTCTTCCGTAAAGACATTTTTATCGTAAAGTGTTTTAAAGAAATTTGACGCAGTTTCCCAGTGGACGGGGCTGGAAGTACGGCTATAGTGGTCAAAACTGATACCGAACTGCCTGAAAGATTGGTCAATCATGGTATGATATCTGTTGACAACCTCCTGAGGAAGCACGCCTTCCTTTTTTGCCTTTAAGGTTATTGGGACACCCAGCTCATCAGAACCGCACATAAATAGTACATCTTTACCCTGAAGCCTTAAAAATCGTACATAAATATCTGCGGGAACATATACACCGGCTAAATGGCCAATGTGTACCGGTCCATTGGCATAAGGTAACGCAGCGGTGACGGTGAATCTTTGAAAGGTCATGCCCGCAAAGATAAAAGTAATAGTGTAATTGATACCAATTAACCGTGGCAATTTCATACTTTTGCCGCTTGATTAAAACCTCCTATGGAAGAGTTAAGAAATATCGCAATTATAGCCCATGTAGATCATGGTAAAACCACACTGGTGGATCGGTTTATTCAGACTGCTCAGCTTTTCGATGATCACCAGAAAATGGGGGAATTATTGCTCGACAGCAATGACCTGGAGCGTGAAAGAGGCATTACTATCTTGTCTAAAAATGTATCAGTGCGCTATCAAGGAGTGAAAATTAATGTAATTGATACCCCCGGTCACGCTGATTTTGGTGGAGAGGTAGAGCGAGTACTAAAAATGGCAGATGGAGTACTGCTATTGGTGGATGCTTTTGAGGGGCCCATGCCACAAACCAGATTCGTATTGGGAAAAGCTTTGAAGCTTGGGCTGAAGCCAATTGTGGTAATTAATAAAGTTGACAAAGAGAATTGTAGGCCGGACGAAGTCAACGAGGCAGTATTTGAGCTCATGTTCAACCTGGATGCAACTGAGGAACAACTTGACTTCACTACTCTTTATGGATCCTCAAAATACGGTTGGATGAGCACTGACTGGAAAAACCAAACCACAGATATTGATCCGCTGCTTGATGCCATCATAGAGGTTATTCCTGCACCTGCCAGGCTTGAAGGATTACCTCAAATGCAAATCACCTCACTTGACTATTCTTCGTATGTAGGCCGAATCGCCATTGGAAGAGTGTATCAGGGAATGATTGAAGAAGGTAAAACCTATGGACTGAGCAAAAGAGATGGCAGCGTGGTGAAAGTTAAGATCAAAGAGCTGTTTGTCTTTGAAGGGTTGGGCAGGGAAAAAGTATCAACCGTTGGTTCTGGTGAGATCTGTGGGATTGTTGGTCTTGAAAATTTCGATATTGGAGATACAGTTACTGACCGTGAGCACCCGGAACCATTACCCAGGATCTCCATTGACGAGCCAACCATGAGTATGCTCTTTACCATAAATAATTCACCATTTTTTGGAAAGGAAGGAAAATTCGTTACTTCCAGGCACCTGCGAGAAAGATTGGAAAAAGAAACGGAAAAGAACCTGGCATTGAAGGTCCAGCAGGGAAACTCCGAAGATAAGTTTATGGTGTTTGGGCGGGGGGTTCTCCATCTTTCCGTCTTAATAGAAACCATGCGGCGTGAGGGATACGAACTACAAGTAGGTCAGCCACAGGTAATATTCAAAGATATTGATGGCACGCGTCAGGAACCGATAGAGCACCTGGTAGTAGAATCCCCGGAAGAGACCACAGGCAAGGTAATTGAGATGATCAGCCAGCGAAAAGGGGAACTTACAGTGATGCAACCCAAAGGAGACTTACAGCACCTTGAATTTGATATCCCGGCAAGGGGTTTAATCGGGCTGCGAAATAACATGCTGACCGCTACCTCGGGCAGGGCCATTATGAACCATCGATTTAAAGACTATCAACCCCATAAAGGCACCATCCCCGGAAGGATCAATGGGTCACTAATATCTTTGGAAGACGGGCCCAGTACTGTCTATTCCATGGATAAATTGCAAGATAGAGGAATTTTCTTTATACCTCCCGGTCAGGATCTCTATACTGGTCAAGTCATAGGAGAGCACACCCGCGCCAATGATCTGGTAGTTAATGTGCAAAAGGGAAAGAAACTTACCAATATGCGGGCATCCGGATCTGACGACAATGCTAAAATTCCCCCACCCAGAACATTCTCTCTGGAGGAAGCATTGGAATATATTCAAGAAGATGAATATTTGGAAGTCACCCCTAAAGCCATCCGAATGCGTAAAATCTATTTGAATGAGCATGAAAGGAAGAAAATGAGCCACAAAAAATAGTTTAGGATGGCATGCGTAAAATGAATGCAATAATTATTGGCTAGTTTAATTCAATTATTCTTTCTTCAATATTGGTAGTGCCCTCGGAGGTACTTACATTTTTAGTTTGAACACTATAAATTAACCAGCCTGTCTCATGAATTCGTGAAGCCGTGGTGGTCACATTGGTCAATTTCCCAATTTCTTCCTTTTTGGGTGTTTCTACTCCCAAGGTTTCGGTCATTTGCTTTATGTATTGATAAGTAGTCTCTGTCAATTGGTCCGAGTCCACTTCCTGAATTGAACGAATAATAAAATTTTCATCATCAGGATTCAATTCATCCAGATACATGGTCACTTCCGAGTCGAGTGGTTGTTGCGGATTAATAATATTTGGAACTTTTATTGAGAATTCCAGAATCTCGTTGAGTATATATCTTCCACCGTGATAGCTGTGAAATTGCTGAACATCCTGGATTGCGACTGATTCAATGGCCTCCTTTGAAGAATACAGCTCCTCAATTTGCTTAAAGATCTTATCAATTTGTAGTAAATCTTTAACTTCCTCCTGTATTTGACTCATTGATCTTTTCATATAGTCTCGTACTTCTTCCCAGTTTCTTACTGCTTCTACCACACCAAACTCATCCAGTTCAATAATTACTTTGATATCTTCGCCAATCGAAGTTAGTTTTTTGGTTAACTCATTAGTTGAGTTCGTTTTATAGTTGTAGTACCTCCACTCAATCGCATAAGAATTTGCTGTTGAGTCTATTACTGATATGTCAACATTGTAGGTCATTAATTCATTTGATATAGTGTCAGCTTCCCGTAGTTTGATTTTTTGAAGGGAAATTGAATAATTCTGTTTTTCGCCCACATTCCAATAAGAGACTACTTGAGCAGTAGAATCCTCAATACTTATTTGTCCAAATGCGTTCGAAACAAAAAAAGTTAAGACGATTATGAGTAGTTTCTTCATTAGTTAGCGCCTATTTAGCATCGGCCCAAAGCCATTTTAACCCTTCTGGTAAAAGAGCCCCGGCATGTTTATCATTGTGCTCCCCATCTGTCCATACTGTGGTTACCTGGTAACGAGGCCCTGTCAACTCCTTTTTGTCGGCCTTCTTATTAGCATATTCCATAGCAGATACCATTTGTTGATTTGCCAGGAACCAATTACCCCACTCATTACTTAAATCATTTATTCCATCCTGGACAAAAATACGTATTGGCCGAATCGGTTCCCGGCGAATAAGCGCCGGATAATCCTGTCCACCCAGTTTAATCGGGGTTTCATTTGGCCTAAAACCAATCGAAACGTAACTGCCAATGGCACTATAGACTTTACGAAATACCTCAGGTCGATGCCAGGCAACGGTAAAGGCTGCAATAGCGCCACTGCTGGTACCTTCAATAACACGCTGTTCCAGGTCATCGGTCAAATTGTATTGTTTTGCTACTTCAGGCAGTATTTCATCCACTATGAACCGGGCATAGCGATCACTCAAGGCATCATATTCTTGTGCCCGATTGTTCGGGTTGCGCCATCCTAAATCATTGGGATAATCTTTTGACCGGTTACCCGGTGTAATAAATATTCCGATAGTAACCGGCATTTCGCCCTTTGCAATTAAATTTTCCATCACTTGCGGCGCACGAATTGAACCTTCCGGATGCCTCGATCGATAACCGTCATGAAAAACCAAAACACTGGCAGGCTTTGAAGGATCATTTTGGGCAGGAATGAATAGCCAATACTGTCGAACTGTTCCCTTCATAATTTTACTGTAAAAGTTAAAAGGCCCTTTTAATTCCCCTTTCGGTACACCATCTTTTGGGAAATGGTCAGGTGTAAGATCCAAGTCAGTACGGATTTCTATTTGCCCTATAAGAGCATATGACAAGAGCATTGAAAGGAGTAAAGTGACTGAAATTTTCATAATGGATAACTCATATTGATGATCACTTGATTTTCTGATATCAATCAAATAGAATACTACAGAATATTTGGAGTGGTTAACCTTTCGGTTTTCGCATTGCCTCAAGCACATCCCACATTTCAGGAGTAATCTGTTCCAGATGGTTGAACTCTCCAGCACCCTGAAGCCACTCACCTCCATCAATAGTAACTACTTCGCCATTGATGTAAGCTGAGAAGGGAGACATTAGATATGCAGCCAGGTTTGCTAATTCCTGATGCTCCCCTACTCTTTTAAGGGGGATTTTGGTCGCCGGGTCAAACTGTTTAGCTAGTGCACCGGGAAGCAATCTATTCCAGGCACCCTCTGTAGGAAATGGACCTGGGGCAATGGCGTTAGAACGTATTCCATATTTAGCCCACTCCACTGCCAAAGACCTGGTGAGGGCAAGTACTCCAGCCTTTGCGCAAGCCGATGGCACCACGTATCCGGAGCCTGTCCAGGCATAGGTGGTTACAATGTTCAATATTGTTCCTCCGGTCTTTGCTTTAATCCAATTCTTTCCCATCGCCAGAGTCCAATTGGTAGTACCTTTTAATACAATGTCAATCACCGCATCAAAAGCTCTGCTGGAAAGTCGCTCGGTAGGGCTAATAAAATTACCAGCGGCGTTGTTGACCAAACCTTCTATTGATCCGAATTGATCTATGGACTTGGTTATAACCGCTTCGACCTGCTCATAGCTTCGAACATCACAGGCCATAGGTAATACTTCGCCCGGTCCTAGTTCACGCAACTCGGTTGCTGTTTTTTCCAGCACCTCGTGCTTTCTGCTGGTTATTACCAGATTAGCTCCCAGTTGCAAGAAATAAGTGCCCATGGATTTACCTAATCCGGTACCTCCTCCGGTTACCACAATGGTGTGACCCTTTAGCGCATTATTTTTTAGCATTCCGCTCATATTTTTCCTGTTAATTGATACCAATATAAGTTTTGGCTTCTTTAATTAAAAGAAAAACTGGCAGGCGCTTAAGATTTATGTTAATTTTGTTCCAATAGTTATATTTCCATGTATTATTCAATCTTGTATAAGAAAAACACTACGGCTATGTTTTTGCGAAACTGCACTTTTCTGATTCTAATGTGTTTCTGGTTGGGGAGTTGTGTTTCTCAACAAAAATATAACTCACTACTTATTGCCAGGGATAACCTGGAATTAAAAGCTACAGAATACTCCATCTCGCTAGCGCAAGAAAGAACCAAAGCCATCAACTTAGGTAAAAAAAATGAAGAGCTCAACCGTAAGTTGGTGCAAGTTAATTTGAACAATCAACGCAATACCCGAGAACTTCAACGCCTCAAAAGTGATGAATCGGATTTGGTTTTTGAGCATGTTCAATTGACTAGTAAATATGAGGACATGCAGGATTACTTTGAAATTGTGCTAAATGACTGTGACAAGACTAAAATTGAGATATCCAGAAAGGGAAGAAGGTTGCAATTAAAGGAGGATAGCCTGCTTAAAGTATTGATCGATCTTAGGCTTTTGGAAGATAATATCAGGCAACGGGAAAACTCTTCAATCGTGCTGTCTCAACTTGATGATGAATCAATTACTACCCTTTACAGCAATGTCACCCAGGATCTGAATAATCTGGTATCACCGGGATTTCGAATTTCTAAAATGGCCCAGGGAGTACAAATTTCTATTGATGAAACCGTAATTTTTAACCGTGGCAGTATTAATGTAACTAACGATGGGCATGAAGTATTGAAGCATTTGGCCATTGCTCTAAATGCCCAACCCAATATTGAAGTATTGGTATTAGGCCATACTGATCGGGTTAAAATTTCCAGAAAAACTAAATATTTAACGGATAATTGGGATCTGAGTGTATTAAAAGCATCTGCCATTACCAGGGCACTGGCAGATGCTAAACTTGATCCTAGAATATTAACTGCAGCCGGCCGGGCGGCCTTCGACCCCATGGTATCAAACCAAACCCAGGCAGGCCGAGTGAAAAACAAACGAATTGAAATTAAAATCTATCCGCAATTGCCTGGAATAACCAATAGGTCATTGGGCCGAAAATAAAATTGAGTGTGGGTGTGCTTCGCCCGTCATAGCCCTTTGGGCGACGTCGGGAGTGAATGAGTTGGCGAATTGGAAATTGGAGCTTAATTGCCTCGCCTGTTGGGAGGCAGGGAATCTGTTTTTTGAGATTTGCCTGCTTGCCCGTCAGGAAGGGTGCTTTTAAATCCATGAGTCACCTGCTTCCAGAAAGTTTTTGGAAATCGGTCTACCCCTGGAAATCCTAATTTAATATCTCGGCCATCATAAGGTATATAACTTGTGCCCCAAAGGTAGTCCCATATACTTAATGTAATGCCGAAATTCACTCCTTTGGATCTCTCCGGGGGCAGGTGTTCGGCATGATGCCAGATATGCATTTGTGGGTTATTAAATATGTATTTAAACAGCCCAAGGTTCAGCTTTAAGTTTGAATGGTTGAAATGACCTACTGCCAGGGTAAATATATGTACGATAAAGAAGTCATCAATACCAAAACCAATCATTGCCAGTGGCAGATACTCTATACTTCGATAGACCAATGTTTCCATCCAATGATACCTTAAATGAGCAGCAAACCCCATTTGTTGCACACTGTGGTGTACTTTATGAAACTCCCAAAGAAAATTAAATTGATGCAGTAACCTATGTACCCACCATTGTATGAAATCCCTGACTACCAGTAAGGTTGCCAGCTGAACCCAAACCGCCCATTGCTCTATATGAATGGCCACCAGGTTTCTAATTCCAAATAAAGCAAGGAAGTCCTTGAATACATTTACCAGCACATCGGAGGCTGCATTGTATATGATCAGGGAAAACAAAAAGAAGTTGAAAAACATGTAGAAGAAGTCCAGCCAAAAGTCCTGTCTGAACTTTGCCTGATGGCTTCTCCATGGTTTGACCCATTCCAAAACCAGAAAAAATAAACTAACGCCAATAAGCCAATAAAAATAGTTATGCCAATGCAGGTGAGTAACCTCTCCCCACAAATAAGAAGCATATCCTTGATATCCAGTGATAAAAAGTTCCAGGTATTCTTTTGTATTCATTCCTGTAAATAATACCAATCAATTTGAGTCAGAGGAGTACGTCTTCCCTTCTTTTTAGGGCCGTAATGAAGGGACAAGTAGTCCAGGATCAATGATTCATTTTCTCCCAGCTCCCACAGTCCCTGACCTGCCTGCATCCAGCGGATCATCTGCTCCCATCCCTCCCGGCTTGCGCTATTTTGGGTAATCAATTTCGCTGAATGGCAGGCCGTACAATGTGCCCTTACCAATTCAAAATTGCCATCTATTGCCAGCCCGGTTACAGTGTCAATGGCAGCTGTTGATTCAACAACTATTGAGGCGACTGGGGGTTCTTGAGTTTGACAGCCAATCACCAGAGCCAACCCACCAAACAACGTTATTAGCAAGTACTTTATCATTCTACTCTAATTGAAATTCGATGGCAGGCATTGTTGAGGTACCCCTTTGGGTTCCATCCTGGAAGCACCATGGGTTGATGATTCCCCAAACTATCAGTAGCTCTGACCCATATTTCATAGTATCCCGGATAGGAAAATTTTTGCTTGCCACTCCAATTTTGCCAAGCAAGTCGGTTTTTTGGCAAATTCAATTCCAGGGGATGCCAGGTATTTCCGAAATCTACCGAGTAGTCAACTAAAGCTACTGAATAATCTCCCGCCCAGGCATGACCACTAAATTCCAATACCTGATCTTTTTTAATTATAGCTCCTGTACGAGGGTAACTGATTATTGACTTGACCGGCATAGATTCGATAATACACATGTCTTCGTCCGCAACTTTACTGCCCGGGGCAACTGGTTGACATGGTACCCGGTAAGACTGTCCTTTCATTTTTGCACCATCATGCACTTGATTGCGTATTACAATACGACTTAACCATTTGCCTGAAGTACTTGCCGGCCAGCCCCCAAATACCAATCTGAGGGGGAAGCCATTCATTAACGGCAGATCCGCTCCATTGGCCGCCCAGGCAATCAGGGACTCCTCTTCCAAAGCCTTTTTAATGGGGACGCCTCGACTGATGGGCACCTTCTGTGGATCGCCGCTTAAATGGATATCCTTTCCGTAGTAGCCAACATAAACGGCATCACTTTTTATTCCAACCCTTTG